>DAOUMQ010000001.1:0-4084 GCA_034410425.1 Dehalococcoidales bacterium
CCGGCATGTCCGGCGGCTCCGGTCACCGCTACTTTCATTTCTAACCAGCCATTATATCATAGGTTTGATTCCCCTCCCACCCCCTTTTTAATCTTTTCCCGCCCGCCGCCCTTTTAGGGAGACCCCTCCCCCTTTGAAAAAGGGGGATTAAGGGGGATTTACCTCATAGGGCGGGTTCGGGTGGGAAGATAGTGAATCGCTAGAATGGGCCCCCGCGAAAACGAAGTTTTTGTGGGCTAAAAATTCCCCTATTTACCCGCCAGATACTGTGATATAATTTATATAGAAGATGCCCAAGCGCATTAACTTTGCCAAGATAATAGAAAAACAGCTACCACCTGAGCTGGTCAACTTTATGTGGATGGCCGGCGAGATAGCCCACACCCGCGGGGAGAAGCTGTATCTGGTTGGCGGCGTCGTCCGCGACCTGCTCTTAGGACAGGCCAACCTCGACCTTGACCTGGTGGTGGAGGGCAACGCCATAGAGCTGGCCCGCCGGCTGAAAAAGACCGACCAGGCCAAAATAACCACTCACTCCCGCTTCAATACGGCCAAACTTGAGTGGGACAAATGGAGCGTTGACCTGACCACCGCCCGCACCGAGAGCTACGAAAAGCCGGGGGCATTGCCCACGGTGCAGCCCAGCTCCATCGAGGAAGACCTTGCCCGCCGCGATTTCACCATCAACGCCATGGCTATCGGCCTCAACCCGGGATACTACGGCCAGCCGCTTGACCCCCACGGCGGGCGCGACGACCTCAAAGCCAGGGTCATACGGGTTCTCCACGAAAAGAGCTTTACCGATGACGCCACCCGCATCTGGCGCGGACTGCGCTATGAGCAGAGGCTGGACTTCCACCTGGAGAGAAAAACCTTAAATCTCCTCCAGAGAGACATAGCTATGCTGGATACCATCAGCAGCGACCGCACACGCTATGAGATTGAATGCATCTTAAAGGAGAAGTACCCGGAGAAGGTCTTCCGCCGCGCCGCCGAACTGGGAGTCCTGCCCAAGCTGCACCCGTCGCTTAAGGGCAACGACTGGCTGGCGGCAAGGTTCGAGCAGGCCCGCGCCGCCTGCGCCCCCGAGTCCCCAGAGGCCGGTCTCTATCTCTCCCTGCTGGTCTACTCCCTGACCGCCGAGGAAACGGGGCGCTTCATATCGCGCCTCAGACTGCCCAAGTCGTTGGCGCAGGACCTCAACGATACCATCGCCCTCAAGAGCAAAATGCGCCTGCTGGCCACGCCGGGCATGTCCCCCAGCGGTATTTACCGCCTCCTTGAAGGCTACACATCTTCAGCCCTGTTGGCTAATTCCCTGGCTACCGAGTCCCCGGCGGCGAGCCAGAATATCCGTCTCTACCTCACCCGCTTAAAAGACATTAAGATAGAGCTTAGCGGTGATGAACTGATAAGAATAGGCGTAGATGCCGGCCCCGATATGAAAGAGATTATGGAGCTTCTGCACAAGGCCAGGCTGGACGGGAAGATAAGCACTAAAGAGGAAGAGGAGGAAGTGGTTAAGGGGTGGTTGAGGGATAAACAGGGTTGACTTAAAATTATAAAAGTCAAAAAGGGAGGTGGATGCGATGAACCCCCTTGAAGCTTATAAAATACTTCTCCAGCGTCAGATGAGTGAAGACCGCATAATTGTGGAAAGAACCAACCTGTTCTTACTGGCGAGTTCGTTTTTATTTTTAGCCTTCGTTACCTTGTTAAACCCAAGTTGGACAGGTTGCCTATTTACGGCGCTCCGCATTACCTTACCGATTGTGGGGATTGTCTTAACCATTCTCTTATATTTTCTTAACCTAAGGGCTGTTAATGCGCTTACTTTCTGGCATGTCGCGCAACGTAAAATAGAGACGGAAGCTCCGGAGTTCGCTTATTTGCGAGAGAATGAGATTACACCTCATATTGAAGGGTATGAATTTATCAAGGGCAAAAAGGTGTGGATACGGGAAGAACATGGTAAATGGGTACTAGAACGCAGAGGGAAGATAGGGAGGTGGCTGAGAAAACCAATTTGGGGAGCTAGCACTATATATTGGATCTACCTCCCGCTGGCATTTTTGGCGTTATGGACGACCGCCCTTGTTTTAGTATTTGTCTGTTAAAGGTTTATATGCCCCCTGACTACTCTACCTTCATAAACTTTTCCCGCGGCGTGCCGCAGACCGGGCACTTCTCCGGAGCTTCTCCTTCGGCGGTATAGCCACAGACCGGGCAGACAAAGTAAGGCTCGGTCTTGGGCTCCTGGCCGGCCTCGAGGGTTTCCAGCGCCTTCTGGTACAGGCCGTGGTGCACCTTCTCAACCTTGTTGGCGTAGTCGAAGGTAATCTCAGCTCTCTTGTTATTTTCCGCTTTGGCCTGCTCAATGAAAGCGGGGTACATATCGGTAAACTCGTAGCTCTCCCCGCTGATAGCCTCTTTGAGGTTTTCCTTAGTCCCGCCGATGCCGTCCATAGCCCTGAGGTGATTACGGGCGTGGACCGTCTCCGCGGCTACCGCCGCCCGAAACAACCTGGCTATCTGGGGATGCCCCTCTTTTTCCGCCACCTCGGCAAAGAACAGGTATTTGCGGCTGGCCTGGCTTTCCCCGGCAAAAGCCTCTTCAAGGTTTTGCTGTGTCTTGCTCATACTTAATACCTCCCGTTTTCAGGCTACCTTTTAGTCTGCCACGGCTTGTACTGCCGGTCGAAGATAAAGCTTTTCCTGGTTTCGCTATTGGTCAGGTCTGCCGTAAGTCTGGTCATCGACTTCAAAATGCAAAAAACGGGAAGGGCTAAGGAATAGAGAATAAGGGGTAGTTCCTCGCTCCCCCGGAACAGCCAAACGAACAGGGGGAGAAAGGCCAGCCCCACCGCCGATGACAGCCTGACGTTGCTGGTAATGAGGATAACTATTATTAGTATGCCAAAGCTACAGGCAAACTCGATGGGCACCAGGGGAAGGAGCACCCCCATGGTGGTCGCCAGCCCCTGCCCTCCTCTGAACTTGAGCCAGACCGGCCAGTTATGCCCCACTATCGCGGCAAAGCCGGCAGCGAAGACCCAGTAGAGGTGGACATCCAGCCACTGGGCAATGAGTATGGCCAGCACGCCTTTAGCGATATCGAAAAACATAACGGTAAAGCCGGCAAAAGCCCCTATCTCACGGATGACGTTCAACGACCCCATATTGCCGCCGCCTATCTTCCTGATATCCACCCCCTTTATCAGACGGCCGGCGATATAGGCAAAGGGGATAGAGCCTAACAAGTAACCGATAACGATAACCAGAACTATCATTCCTGCTTCCAATTTGACCTCCTTAGAGACTATATTTTATCTCAAAAAGGCGGTTCATGCCAGTTATTCCGTAGAGGAAAGCGTCTCCACCAGATAGGATTCCAGCCCCTGGTCCTGGCAGCGCTGGTATAATTCTTCAGCTTGAGCCTTCTCCTCCATTACGGTAAAGAGAGCCGGGCCGGAGCCGGCGAGGTGGACATCCTGAGCACCCAGCTTGATATAGTGCTCTCTATAGACATTGAGCTGGTCAAAGAAGTCAAAGGCGACATTCTCAAAGGTGTTAAAAAGCAGTGAGGGCCTAAATTCGCCGCCCTCGTTTAAGACGCTGGTCAGCCTCTGGGTAACCTGCCCGTCGGTATAGTGGCCGGGCTTCAGTGCGGCATAGAGCCGAGCCGTTTTCTCTGGAATCCGGGGCAGAGGCGGCATGAGCAAAACCACCCAGCTCTGGGGCAACGAGGGCAGGGGGATTACCCTCTCCCCCCTCCCCTCCACCAGCGCCGTGCCGCCGTAGAGGAAGAAAGCCACGTCCGAGCCCAGCCTCGGCGCCAGCTCAAGCAGTTGCGGAAGCGATAGCCCCAACTCCCAGAGCTTATTAAGCCCGCTCAAAACAGCGGCGGCGTCACTGCTGTCACCGCCCAGCCCCGAGGCCAGGGGTATGTTCTTCTTGATGGCAATGGTCGCCCCACCGGAAAAGTCGCTTACTTCCTGGAGCAATGCCGCTGCCCTCGACACCAGGCTCTCCTCGGGGATAAAGTCGGGGTCATCGCAGGCAAACTGGAGCTTATCACTTAGGT
>DAOUMQ010000002.1:0-1823 GCA_034410425.1 Dehalococcoidales bacterium
CGATGATGTAGTCGTGGCCGGCGCCAACAATTACCTTGAGCTGTGGAGCAAGTCGAACTGGGCCGATGAGAAGGGTTTAAGCCGTGAGCAGGCCTGGCAGATTATGGAGAGCCTGGAGAATCACCAATGAGCGTAGCCATGTCGGCGGCACCAGCCCATACCCCGGTATTACTGGGGGAGACCATCGAGGCGCTTAACGTCCAGCCGGGGGGTCGCTATATCGACGCCACCCTTGGGGCGGGCGGTCATGCCGCCGCCATTCTGGAGCACAGCTCGCCCGGTGGGCAGTTGCTGGGCATCGATGCCGACCCCGGGGCGATAGAGATGGCTGGTGCCAGGCTAGAAGCCTACCGCGACTCCATACTGCTGGTTAACGATAACCTCTCTAACTTAAGGGAAATCTGCCATAAGTACGACTTCTTCCCGGTGCACGGCATCCTCTTTGACCTGGGGCTTTCATCTTTGCAGCTGGAGCAGGACAACCGCGGTTTCAGCTTCCAGCACGATGCCCTCCTGGACATGCGCTTGAGCCCAGAGCAGGAGACCACCGCCGCCGATATTGTCAACACCTATCCGGAGAAGCAGTTGGCCCGGCTGATAAAGGATTATGGCGAGGAGCGCTACAGCCACCAGATAGCCCGCCAGATCGTGCGCCAGCGCCCCATAACCACCACCCTCCAGCTGGTTGAGGCCGTAGAGCGGGCGGTGGGCGGCCGGCGGGGGCGGATTCACCCGGCCACCAGGACATTTTTAGCCCTGCGCATCGCCGTTAACCAGGAGCTTGAGAACCTGGAGTCGGCCCTAAAGCAGGCAACCAGTCTTCTCGGCTTCGGGGGCAGGCTGGTGGTTATCAGCTATCACTCCCTCGAGGACCGCATAGTCAAGAATTTCATGCGCCAGGAGGCGGGCGGAGAAAATGCTTCCTTAAGGCTGATTAATAAAAAGGTGCTTACTCCTTCTACTCTGGAGGTACGGACTAATCCCCGCAGCCGCAGCGCCAAGTTGAGAGCGGCTGAGCGTATTACCGAGCTGGATTTTGATTAAATTCTTTCGGGTGACCGAAATATGTAATATGGGGAGGTCTTAAATGTGAGAGCTAATATCAATCGGTTTTTTGAATATATGATAAGGAGGGGGTAGATGAAAAAGCGAAGCGTCTTAACTTCTATCGACGTTGGCACTACTAAGGTATGCACCGTCATAGCCGATGTGGATGGTGGCGGCAATATCCGGGTTGTCGGGGTGGGGGTTACTCCGTCGATAGGCTTGCACAAGGGGCTGGTGGTCAACATCAATGAAGCCAGAGAATCAGTCCGGGAGTCGGTGAAGAAGGCGGAGCAGGCCAGCGGTTACAAGGTGGAATCGGCCTACGTCGGCGTAACCGGCCGGCATGTCAGCTCGCTGAATAACCGGGCGGTGGTCGCCATTACCCGTAACGACCGGCTGGTGCGCTCTGACGACCTGAAGCGGGTCTTAACAACTGCCCGCAGCGTTAAGGTCCCTGTCGATAGAAGGCTACTCCATGTCATTCCTCGCGGTTACGCTGTTGATGGTCAATCGGGAGTCAAGAACCCGATAGGAATGCATGGTTTTAGACTGGATGTAGAGGCGCATATCATCACCGCCGCCGTAACTTCGGTTCAGAATCTGGTGAAGTGCATCCGGGGCATCGGCCTGGATATTGATGACCTTATTCTGGAGCCTTTAGCCAGTAGCGAGGCGGTACTCTCTGATGACGAGAAGCAGGTGGGCGTCATCCTGGCTGATATAGGAGGCGGCACCACCGATATCGCCATCTTCAGGGAAGGGAGCATCTGGCACAC
>DAOUMQ010000003.1:0-4469 GCA_034410425.1 Dehalococcoidales bacterium
GGGCTATAACCGGAACGGGCAGCATCGTCACCTGGACAGCGCCGGCAACCTTGGGAAGCTATATCGTCAGCGTGACCATCAGCGACGGCAAAGGCGGGTCGGATAGCGAGAGCTGCACCATCACCGTGGAAACGGTATTCGGCTCAATAAACGTCAATTCCAGTCCCGACGGGGCCAGAATCTACCTCGACGGGGTCTATACGGGGAATATAACCCCCTACGTCATAACCGACGTAACCCCCGGCCCCCATACCATCGAGCTGGAGCTTCTCTATTACAATACTATGGCGGGGCAGGTAACGGTCACCGCCGATGAGACCGCCTATATCAACTGGCCGCTCGTCTCGGCCACAATAGAGTATCTGACCATACAGCTCGGCGATACCAACGGCCAGGACAGCTACGTAAGAGAAGACATCCCGAACACGAATTATGGAAATGAAGTTTACCTAAATGCTGGTTTTAATGTTGCCGGAATCAGTAGAACTTTTATCCAGTTCGACCTAACCGAGCTTCCCGGAGATGCCGTAATAATAGATGCCACCCTGGGACTAAACTACTTCAACACGGACCCGGCTCTAGCCGGCTTCATCGGAGCTTACCGGGTGCAGACATCCTGGAATGAAGCTACCATAACCTGGAACAGTCAGCCCAACGTGTCGACGGTACTGGAAGCCGCCTTGAATCTGCCGACTCCGGCCACCGCCGGTTTTGTCTACTGGCCCATTACCGACCTGGTCCAGGGCTGGCTTGACGGCAGCATACAAAATTACGGGGTAATGATGGCGGATACCGATGAGAGCACCCCAGAGGCCTGGAAATCATTCCACTCCTCCGAGGATGCCTCTCCCAGCCCACACCCCCAGCTAATAATTACCTACTACGACCCGACCCCTTAACCGGCAGTCGATAAAACGAGGAGAGCCTCACCGCAAGTGAGGCTTTCCTCCCCTATCGGGCAAGTAGCTAAAAAGCAGATTTATGATGAGCAACCCGATTAAATTTGGCACCGATGGCTGGCGGGGGATTATCGCCCAGGACTTCACCTTTGATAACGTGCGGGCATGCGCCCAAGGGGTAGCTGACTACCTCAAGGGAGCCGGCCTGGCCGGCCGGGGGCTTATTATCGGCTACGATAACCGCTTTGCCTCCGAGGAATTTGCCCGAGCCGCCGCCGAGGTCATCGCCGCCAACGGCATAAAGGTCTTCCTCTGCCCCAGAGCCGCGCCGACACCGGTTATAAGCTACAGCGTTCTGGCTAAAAAGGCGGGCGGGGCTATAATTATCACCGCCAGCCACAACCCGGCCATCTGGAACGGCTTTAAGTACAAGACCGAAGGCGGCACCAGCGCCTCTTCGGAGATTACCACTCAGATAGAAAAGAACCTCTCCCACGCCCTGACCACAGGTAGCATAAACCGGGTGCCCCTGGACAAGGCACTGGACGAAGGCAGGGTGCAATACCTCGACCCAGCCCCAATCTATGCCCAGCAGCTAGCCAGGCTCATCGACCTGAAACGGCTGCGCCGGGCCAAGCTCAGGGTAGCCTTTGACCCCATGTACGGGGTTGGCGCCGGCTACCTCAACATGCTGTTGGGCGGAGGGGCTATGCAGCTGGCGGAGATAAACGCCGAGCGCAACCCCCTCTTCCCCGGGATACAGCCCGAGCCGATTGCGGCTAACCTGACCAAGCTCTCGGCCCTAGTCAAAAAGGATAGGGCAGATGTCGGCCTGGCTACCGATGGTGATGCCGACCGCCTCGGTATCATCGACGAGAAGGGAGAGTTCCTCACCCAGCTCCAGGTCTTCGCCCTGCTCTGCCTCTACCTGCTGGAGGTGAGGGGGGAGCGGGGGGCTCTGGTCAGGACGCTCACCAGCACCACTATGATTGACCGCCTGGGCGAGATATTCGATGTGCCCGTATTCGCCACGCCGGTGGGCTTTAAACACGTCGCCCCTATAATGCTGGAGAAGAATGCCCTCGTCGGCGGGGAGGAGAGCGGGGGCTATGGCTTCCGCGGTCACATACCGGAACGTGACGGCATCCTGGCCGGCATCTACTTTATCGACCTGATGCTCCAGACCGGCAAGACCCCTTCAGAGCTCATAGAATACCTCTACAGCAAGGTCGGCCCCCACTACTATCGGCGCCGGAACTTCACCTTCCCCGAGGCCGAGCGCCAGACGATAACCAAACGCGTCAGCGATAACCTGCCCCGGTCCCTCGATGGGGTCAAGGTAGCTAAGACAAATACCATCGATGGCTTCCACATCACCCTGGCCGACACCACTTGGCTGCTCATCAGGTTCTCCAGCACCGAGCCCGTGCTCCGCATCTATGCCGAGAGCGATAGCCCGGCCCGGGTAGAAAGACTGCTTGAACTGGGCAGGGAACTGGCCGGGGTCTAAAGGAATTAAGGACTACTTAAAGCAGAGGGCGCCGGTGGGACAGCTATCCACGCAATCACGGCACCCCTGACATGCCGACTTAGCCAAAGGCTCGTCGCCGAAGGTGGTCATTCTGCGGTTGAAGCCGCGGTGGGCAAAGCCAAGGGCGCCGATGCCCAGGCGCTGGCGGCATACCCAGATACAGCGGCCGCAGAGGACGCACTTATTGGGGTCGTAGCTGAATTCAGGACTGCTGGAATCTATGGGCAGATTGCGCAGCAGCTTGCGGAAACGCTTGGCCTTAAGCTTGACCCCCAGGTGAGCGGCTATCTTCTGCAGCTCGCAGGCGCCGTTGGCCGGACAATTAGCACAGTCGACCTCATTGCTGGCCAGAAGCAGCTCCAGGGCGGTGCGCGCTAACCTTAAAGCCATCGCCCCCCTGGTGCCCACCACCATGCCCTCGGCAACGGTCTGGGTGCAGGCGGTAAGCGCTTTGCCCCCTATTTCCACCCAGCAGAGGCGGCAGGAGGCGTCCGGCGTCGCTTTATCGCGCAGGGCGCAGAGATTGGGGATGTAAATGCCGTTATCCAGCGCCGCCCAGAGGACGCTCTGCCCCTGGGGAGCTTTTATCTTCTTGCCGTCAATGGTTAAAGATACCGTCTTCATTTCTCCTTGGGCACCAGGCTTGGCGGTGACAGCTTGATGATGGCGTTATACTGCGGGGGGCAGGAGGTAAGGCAGGTGCCGCACTTGACGCACTTCTCCTGGTCGATAATCTTATAGCGCTTCTTGGGGTGGCTGGAGATGGCTTCCACGGTGCAGGTGCCGACGCAGGCATCGCAGGAGCGCTCGCACTTCTCGGGGATAATGTAATAGGCGATGAGCTCGGGGCACATCAGCGCCGGGCAACGCCCTTCTTTGATATGCGCCTCGTACTCGTCGCGGAAATAGCGCAGGGTGCTTAAGATAGGATTGGGCGCTGTCCTGCCCAGCCCGCAGAGCGAGCCCGCCTTGATGTCCTCGGCCAGCTCAACCAGCATATCCAGGTCCTTGATTTCCCCTCCGCCCTTGGTAAACTCGGTCAAGACCTCCAGCATCTGCTTGGTGCCCAGGCGGCAGAAGGTGCACTTGCCGCAGGACTCGCGCTGGGTGAACTCCAGAAAATAGCGGGCTATCTCCACCATGCAGTCGTCCTCGTCGAGGACAATCATGCCACCGGAGCCCATCATCGCCCCGGCCCGGGTCAAGGAATCAAAGTCAATGGGCAGGTCTAAAGCCGATTCGGGCAGACAGCCGCCGGAGGGGCCACCTATCTGCACCGCCTTGAAACGCTTGCCCCCGGGGATGCCGCTGCCGACATCAAAGATAAGCTGGCGCAGGGTGGTGCCCATAGGCACCTCGGCCAGCCCGGTGTTGACCACCTTGCCAGCCAGGGCGAAAACGGCCGTCCCCTTACTCCCCCCGGTGCCGATAGCGGCGAACTTCTTAACGCCTTCGGCGATGATATGGGGGATAAAAGCCAGCGTCTTGACATTGTTGATTAGGGTGGGCTTGCCGTGGAGACCGTTGGTGGCGGGATAAGGGGGGCGGTAACTGGGTGTGCCTGCCTCTCCCTCCAGCGAGGCAATCAGCGCCGTCTCCTCGCCGCAGACGAAGGCGCCCGAGCCCTGAAAAAGCTTTATACTAAAGCTGAAATCGCTGCCCAAGATATTCCGCCCCAGAAGGTTCAGCTTCTGCGCCTGGCGGAGAGCGATGCGCACACGTTTGACCGCCAGAGGATACTCGGCGCGGACATAGATATAGCCATATCGAGCGCCGGTAGCATAGGCGGCAACCAGCATGCCCTCAATCACGGAGTGGGGGTCGCTCTCCAGGATAGCCCGGTCCATAAAGGCTCCAGGGTCGCCCTCATCGCCGTTGCAGACTAGATACTTGGGCCGGCCCCGGGCCTGGCGGCAGATTGCCCACTTCTCTCCGGTAGGAAAGCCGGCGCCGCCCCTGCCCCTCAAACCAGAGCTTTTGACCTCTTTGATGACCTCCTCCGGCTCCAGCTTTAGCGCCTTGACCAAAGCCGAATAGCC
>DAOUMQ010000004.1:0-4738 GCA_034410425.1 Dehalococcoidales bacterium
GGTGGCTTCGGTAAAGCGCGGCGGCGGCTTGGTAAAGTGCTGTTCGGGGAATAGCTCTATCAGCTTCAGCTCGTCGCCCTTCTCCAAGGGGGGCAGGCTAGCCCCCGCTTTTTCTTCGGCTTCGTCTTTGCTCTCGATATATAGAACCATAAAGCCGTCAAAGGTGTTCACCGAGCTGGAAGCCCTGAAGAGATAGTCGGCTTGGGGGCGGGGGCATCGGGCCTGAATATCGACCGTGGTGTTGGCGAAGGTAGCGGCTGACATCTGGCTGGCTACCATTCTTTTCCAGATGAGCTGGTAGAGCTTGAACTGGGCGTCGCTGAGGTATGGCTTAAGCCGGGCCGGCTCCCGCCGTATCTTGGTGGGACGGATGGCTTCGTGGGCCTCCTGCGCCCCCTTCACCGTTCGGGCAAAGGAGCGGGCATGGGGGGGAAGGTACTTAGCCCCGTAGAGGCTTGAGATGAACTCCCTGGTCTCGGCGATGGCGGAGCGGGCTACCCGGGTAGAATCGGTGCGCATGTAGGTGATGAGCCCGACACTGCCCTCGTCGCCGATGGGCAGCCCTTCATAGAGCTCCTGAGCTATCGACATAGTAAACTTGGCCGAGAAGCGGAGCTTGCGCCAGGCTTCCTGCTGCAGGGTGCTGGTGATAAACGGCGGCGCCGGCTGGCGGCTCACCTTCTTGGTGCCCACCTTGCTCACCGCGTAGCTGGCTTTTTTCAGCTTATCGCTAAGACTTTTTGCTTCTTTCTCATCGGCAATCTCCAGCTTGGTGCCGTCGGCGAGGCCGATGAGGAGCGCCCGGAAGGTGGCTTTCTCCGCCGCCCTGGCCAGCTCGGCCTCGATAGTCCAGTACTCTATGGGGACGAATCGCTCGATTTCGCGCTCGCGGTCAACGATAATCCTCAGCGCCACCGACTGCACCCTGCCCGCCGATAGCCCCCTCCTTACCTTCTGCCAGAGCAGCGGGCTGAGCTTGTAGCCGACCAGCCTGTCCAGGATGCGCCTCGCCTGCTGAGCATTGACCAGATGCATATCTATAGAGCGCGGTTTGGCGAAGGCGCGCTCGATGGCTTCCTTGGTTATTTCGTGGAAGACGACGCGGCGGTAGGGCTTGCGGTTGGTCTTGGTCACCGTCTGCAGGTGCCAGGAGATAGCCTCCCCCTCGCGGTCGGGGTCGGTGGCTAGATATATGGTGGAGGCCGCCTTGGCGGCTTCTTTGAGCTCCTTGACAATCTTGCTCTTGGCCCTGGGCACCACGTACTTGGGGGTAAAGCCCTCTTCCAGGTCTACTCCCAGCTGGCTCCGGGGTAGGTCGCGGACATGGCCCATAGAGGCTTTGAGGCTGTAGCCGCTGCCCAGAAGCTTGCCCAGCGTTCTGGCCTTGGCCGGCGATTCCACTATGACCAGTTTCTTCGTCATCGTTTAGTCTACCTTTACCCGGTAGGCCTCTCTGGCTTCGCGGGAGAGGACGTAATTCATGGCTCCTACCTGCTTTACCAGCCCTTTAAGCTCCATCATGGCCAGGGTGCTGCTGACCACCGATGTCGGCAGGCCGCTGCTGCGGCAGACCTCGTCAATATGAATAGGCTCGGTTCCGAGCTGCTTCAGTAACAGCGACTCGGTATCGGAGGCGGGTATAATCTCCTTAATCTCCATCTGGTGGGCGACCGCCGTCAGGTTCAGCTCTTCTAATATATCGGTATAGTCGCGGACCAGCTTGGCCCCTTCCTGGATAAGGTGGTTGGTGCCCCGGCTGGTGGCGGAAAGGATGCTACCGGGCACGGCGAAGACCTCTCTGTTCTGCTCCAGTGCCAGGCGGGCGGTAATCATGGCGCCGCTGGTCTCACCGGCCTCAACCACCAGCACCCCGAGGCTCAGCCCGCTCATACTCCGGTTGCGCATGGGGAAGTTTTCCTTTCTGGGCTCGGTGCCCAGAGGAAACTCGCTTATTATTGCGCCGTTGGCGATGCTGTCCTTGGCTAAGGAGGCATGCTCGGTGGGGTAAACGGTGTCGAGCCCACAGCCAAAGACGGCAATCGTCCGGCCGCCTGCCTCCAGGGCGCTCTTGTGGGCTATGGAGTCGATGCCCCTGGCTAAGCCGCTGACAATGGTAATCTTGTTGCGGGCCAGGTCGGTTACTATCTCCTCGGCCGCCTGGCGCCCGTAGACGGTAGCCCGGCGGGTGCCCACCACCGCCAGGCACCACTCATCGTTGGGGAGCAGGGAGCCCTTGACATAAAGTATAGGGGGATAGTCGTATATCTCCTTGAGACGAGACGGGTAGTCAGCGTCGCGGAAGCTGAGCACTTTTATCCCCTGGCGCTCCAGCTTTTCCATCTCCGCTTCCAGGGAGATATCGGGCCGCCACTGGACAATAGCGTTTACGGCGCCCTTGTCCAGCCCGGCGCGCTTCAGTTCGGCGGGGTCAGCCTGCCAGGCCAGCTCCAGGTTTTTGAAGTAGCTTTCCAGCTGGGATAGTTTCACCCGCCCGATGCGGGGTATCAGGCTAAAGCCAACCCAGTATTTGATGTCTTTTTGGGCCATTTTCAAAGCCATTCTAGCATAGCGGTAGACTGGTTACAATGAGGATTTATCCCCCTCCCCACATTAAAAAAGGTTTAATTTCCCACCCAGCCCGCCCCCGGGGGCTAGCTTTCCCGACCCCGTGATTCAGTGGGGTATTTAAGAGGGGTACAACCCCTATTGGGTGGGAAGAAAGGCTTACGTTGAAGAGGAGGGCTTTAGTCACGTCTTGCCCAGAGGAAAGCCGCGCAGATGATAGCCACCCCCAGCATTATCCCCCCGGCTACAGTGAAGGTGGTGGCGAAGCCGTAACTGTCGGCGAGGAAGCCCATTACTGGCAGGCTCAGGCCGATACCTCCACGGCTGACGGCGTAGTAAACGCCGAGCACGGTGGAACGGCGGTGGGGTGGGGCGTGGGTAATGATATGAGACTCGGTGACGGGCATGGCGATATACATACAAACGCCGAGGATGAGCAGGATTCCCCAGACACTCCAGCTTAAAGAGGTGAAATTGAGCAGGTAGAGGGCGGGGCCGGCGAGAAGACTCACCGTCAGCATCACCGGTACCGTGCCCAATCGGTCGGAGAGATAGCCGCCGACGGGGCCCGCCCAGAGCCCGGCAAAGTGGAAGGTGGAGAAGAGTAAGGCGCCTGTATCTTCACTGGCGCCGAGATTGTCCACGGCGAAGAGGGCGATATAGGATACCACCCCCATTATCAGCACCTGAATCATCATGCCCAACGTGATGAAAGGGATGAGACGCCGTACCTTGCCGTAGGTTTCGCCTGTTTCGGGCTGGCTTTCGGCAGTCATGCGGGCGACTTTGGGAGCGTAGCCGCGTCGGCTCAGGATTACGAAAAGCACGATGCCGAAGATGAAGGCGGGGGTGGCCATGGTGATAATGGTGCCCCGCCAGCTCAAGACCTGGAAGAGCGCCGCCGCAATCAGCGGCGTCAGAAAGAAGCTGGCGGTGCCGCCTATCTGGTGCAGCCCCAGCACACGTCCCTGGTATTGCTTGTCTACCGACGCCGCGATGAGGGGGGAGGCAGCGGGGTGATAGCCCCCTCCCATCACCCCGAGCAGAATCATGAAGGTGAACATTATTATATAGCTGGGGGCCAGGCCGGACAGTATGGCGAAGAGGGCGACCCCGGAGATGCCCAGCAAAATCATTATGCGGGGGCCGAGGCGGTCGGTTAGCCAGCCCGCGGGCAGGTGGCTGACGCCATAGGCGATGTTGAAGCCGGACAACATCCAGCCGAACTGCTCGTAGTTGAGGGAGAACTCGTCGCGGATGAAGGGGGAGAGGGGCTGAAAGATAGCGGCGGTAAAATGGTGGCTGAAATGGGCTAAGACAAAGAGGGGTACCAGCCCCGACATCATGGAGAGAAACTTTGGTTTCTTGATAATGTTAGTTTCTTTCTAGACGGTTATTTGTAACTAAAAGGTGGCGGAGAGGGCGGGATTCGAACCCGCGGTAGCCTTACGGCTACACACGCTCTCCAGGCGTGCCTGATAGGCCACTCCAGCACCTCTCCTAAAATCAGCTATACCTGGCGGAGAGGGTGGGATTCGAACCCACGCTCCGCTTACGCGAAGACCGCTTTTCGAGAGCGGCACCATGAACCACTCGGTCACCTCTCCTGGCTTTGAATTATACCTTAAAACCTCTCATCTGGGCAAAGCGGCGGTGTTGACACCCGCTAAAGCAAGTGATACCTTTGGTTTGAGGTTTTTTGAGATGTTCACCGCTATTATGAAGCGTTTAGCCTTGGTAATAATTATCGGGCTGATTATCCAGCTCGGCGCCTATATTCCGGTGCAGTCGGCGGATGAAGAGCCGGTACAGGTGAGGGAGCTGAACTTCGTTTTTCTGCACGGCGCTGCCAGTAGTGCCTGTAATTTTCAGCTTTTTACCGATATTATGCTGGAGGAGATAAGGCCGTATATCCTTGAGTACGAGGAGGCCAATCCCGGAATTGAGATTGAGGTCAATATCCTGGCCAGGTGCTATCCTAGCGATGAGGATATTGGGACCTGGGCCGAGAACATCGCTGACAGCATTGATGAGTACTTCCCCGGCAGGAATAACCTAATCTTAATCGGGCATAGCGCCGGGGGTAAAGCCGCCCTTTATGCCGTGGCTAATAACGTGGGCGGTCTGGCTGACAGGGTGGCGCTGGTGGTGACTATCAATAGCCCTATCAGGA
>DAOUMQ010000005.1:0-1902 GCA_034410425.1 Dehalococcoidales bacterium
CTCTATTGTTTTACGGATACGCTCGGCTACTCTGGTAGTGGCGTCGAGCGAGGTCTCGGGCAGAATAATGGCGAATTCCTCGCCGCCGTAGCGGAAGGCCAGGTCTATGCTCCGGATTGAGCTTTCAATGTATCGGCCGATTCTGCGCAGGACATCGTCCCCGGCCAGGTGCCCGTAGATATCGTTGTAGGATTTAAAGAGGTCTATGTCCAGCATTATCAGGGAGAACATACTGCCGAAGCGGGAACCTCGGGCAATCTCCTGCTCCAGGCGTTCGTGGAAGTGGCGGTGATTATACAGGCCGGTCAGCCCATCGGTATTGGCCCTTATTGTCGCCTGGGCGTAAAGATGGGCGTTTTCAATCAGGATGCTGGCCTGGCTGGCCATGCCCACTATTATCTCTATATCTTCATGGGAGTATATTTTGCCCCGCTGTTTTTTGCCCAGGGCCAGAATGCCGATTAGCCCGCCCCCGCTCTTGATAGGGCACAGGATTTCCAGGTCGAAGGCGGCCAGGCCCTCCTTTTCTGTCTGCCACAGCCCTTTAAGTTCCGGGATATTATCAATCTGCTTTAGGTTGAGGGGTTTACCCTCTTTATCCAGCCAGGTTACTATCGGGTTATCGGCGCTGAAGTTGAGCTCATCTTCGGACTCGTCTTCGGCTTCGGGGTAGGTAAACTGGGTGGTGAAATCGCCGCTGTTGCTATCTTCAAAGAGCAATTTGGCCTGGCTGATATTCAGGGCCTTGGTTACGGCGGGTAACATCTTGTTGGCTAATTTACTGAGGGTGATGATATTGCCCATTTTACTGCTGAAGGTGAGCAGCGTCTGACGGTACTCATAGGTCTCCCGGTAGAAGAAACGGTCTATCAGTTCTTGAATGAAGCGCCTTAGCGGGCGGGCCAGCAGCACCAGCAGCAGGGCTAGGAAGGAGGTGAGTACTATAACGACGTAGAGCGGCTGGTCGGGGATAGTTTTCATTCCGAGTATTACAATGCCGACATAGATGCCGACCAGGCAGCCCAGCACCATAAAGTAGGTCAGTCCCCTTCGCGCCATCAGGGTGACATTGAGCAGGTGGTATCTCTGGATGGCATAGGCGATTATCAAGGCGTTAGCCAGGTTACCCAGGTGGTCTAAGGAAAGCCCGGCTATAGCTGGTATCAGGTTGCAGAGATAGCTGGCCGCTATTACCAGACCTGAGCCGATTATTAAGTACATTGTTCGGTTGCGGTCGGTGGGGTCTGTAGAGCTACGGTACCTGTTAATCAGCATCCACATGGCGGCAGCAGAGAAGATAAAACTAACAGCGCCTATGATGTAGAGTGAGAATCCCAGGTCGTGATGTAGGACTCCATTAACAACGTAGGAGGATTTGACTACGAAGCCGCTTAGAGAAAGTACTAAGAGAATAAGCACACTCCCGTAGCCGAGATAGGCGCCTATTCCGCCTGGTTTATTATTGTAGGCCCTGACGAAATGGTAATAACCGACTGCTGTCCATAACAGGGCGGCAACGAGTAGCTCATTCCATAGGAGCGTCTGCTCTGGGTAAGCGTTGAGGTGCAGCATAAAAGAGGTGAAACTCCAGGCGCCAAGGGCAGAAAGGAGTAGAGCAAATATCCTGTTTACCCGTTTTCTGGCTTGCTGCAGGACTATTACAGCTAGGACAGCAAATATGACGAAGCTAATGAGCGGTATTATAGCCCACACGTTCATTTAAGAGATTCTTCTCCGATAACTGGTGAAGCTAGTAAAAGTGGCCACCATTATACATTAGTACTCATTATGTCTTATAGCCTGGGAGTTGTCAATAGGAATATTGGGGGGTAGGCTATTCCGCGTAGCGGTGGAAGATGAGCACCGAGTTATGCCCGCCGAAGCCAAAAGAGTTTGACATGG
>DAOUMQ010000006.1:0-2287 GCA_034410425.1 Dehalococcoidales bacterium
CGCCGTAGCCGGCTACTCGTTTCTGTCCGGGCAACCTCATCTGGTGGCCGGCTTGATGGTATTTGCCGCCGGCGCCATACTCTACCTGGTTTTCCAGGACATAGCCCCGATGGCTAAGCTCCGCAACCACTGGACGCCGGCGATAGGTGCCACCCTCGGCTTTATGCTGGGAATGATAGGGGAGAAAATCTTGAGCGGTATGGTTTAGAAGGGTTATCTTCCCACCCCACCCCCGATTTTAACGGTTCTCTTTCTTCCCATACCCACCCACCCAAAAGGGTTTTACCCCTCTACAACTCTTTTCTCCACCCCACCAAGGACATGGGGTAGAAAGTTTCAAAAGCACAGCCTTCGAGGGCGGGTTCGGGTGGGAAATAAAAACCTCAGCTAACAAGGCGGGGTGGGGGGTATAAAGCCCCCGATTTGTGCTAAAATAGGCTAGAAATGATTCCCGTCAAACTGGCACTGCGCAACTTCATGCCCTACCGGGACAACGTACCCACGCTCTACTTTGACGGCATCCACACCGCCTGCATCTCCGGCGACAACGGCAACGGCAAGTCAGCCCTGATTGACGCCATGACCTGGGGGCTCTGGGGCAAGACCAGGGCCAAGAGCGACGATGACCTCATCCACCAGGGCCAGAATGAGACCGAGGTAGAGTTTGACTTCACCGTAGGCGGGCAGGCCTACCGCATTATACGCAAGCACTCCAGGCCCAGGCGCCGCGGGGGCGCAGGGAAGAGCCTCCTCGATTTCCAGATAGCCAGCGACGGCGGCTTCAGGTCAATCAGCGGCGATAGCATAGCCCAGACCCAGCAGAAAATCATCGACACCCTGCACATGGACTACCCCACCTTTATCAACAGCGCCTTCCTCAGGCAGGGCCACGCCGACGAATTCACCAACCAGCCGCCGACCAAACGCAAGGAGGTGCTGGGCAATATCCTGGGGCTCGCCTTCTATGAGGAGCTTGAGGAACGGGCCAAAGAGCTGGCCAAGGAGCAGGAGACAGAAAAATCACAGCTTGACAGCGCCATTCAGGATATCGGTCAGGAGTTAGCCCAGAAGCCGGTCTATGAGGCCGAGCTGGAAAAGGCGCAGACAGGGCTTGCCCGGATAGAGAAAACAATGAGCGGGCAGGAGTCCAGGATCAAGACCTTGAGGCAGGAAAAAGAAGCCCTGGAAAACAAGAAACAGCAGCTAGTACAGCTCGAGGAGCACATCGCCGCCACCAAAAGGGAACTAGAGCGCCGCCAGCAGGAAATCGAGCAGCACCAATCGAACATCAAAGAATACGAGGAGATAATAAGCCAGCGGACGGCTATAGAAGAAGGCTACGTCCAATTGACCGAAGCCCGGAAGCAGAACGAGGAGCTGAACCAGAAGCTGGGGATACTGGCCAAACTAAAAGAGAGAAAGAGCCAGCTGGAGATGAATATAGAGCGGGCGCAGGCAAACCTGATTACCGAGCACAGATTAGCCCAGAGCCGGATCGCCGAGCTGGAAGCCGTCTCCCAGAAACTGCCCCAGTATAAAAGCGAGCTAGGGCAGGCAGAAGCCCAGCTGCGCCAGTTAGGCGAGCAGGAAGAAACGCTCAAACAAAAAAAACAGGCCAGCCAGGAGCTAAGAAGGCAGATAAACTACCTGGAGTCCAGCCAGACCAGCCTGAAGCGGGAAATAGAAGAGCTGGTCAAAAAGATAAATCTTTTATCGACCCAGGCCGAGGCAAAATGCCCCCTCTGTGAGACCGAGCTGGGCGAAGACGGCCTAAAGCGAATCGAGGCCAAATATACCGCCGATAAGGACGATAAATCCAGCTCTTTGAATTCAAACCAGGCCGAGCTGGCCGGCAAGAAAAAGGAGCTTGAAACTCTTGAAAACGAAATAGCGCCGCTGGAAGCCAGGCTGAACCAGGACAAAGCCTCAGCGCAGAGCCAGGTCAGCCGCTTAAACCAGGACATCAGCCAGGCCCAGGCAAGCGATAACCAGCTAAACGAAGCCAAAGAAAAACTGGCCCAGATTGAAAAGAGCCTGGCCCAGAAGGACTTTGCCGCCGCCGAGCAGGAGGCGCTAGCCCGGGTCGAGGGGGAGTTGGCCGAGCTTGACTACGATTCCGAGCGGCATGAGCAGCTACGCCGCCGCCTCGGCGAACTGGAACAATACGAAAGCCCCCAGCGCAAGCTGGAGGAAGCCGATAGGCTCATCGGGACAGCCAGGGAGGCGGCAGACAAGGCTGAGGAAGCCAGCCGTGAGCTTCGCCAGAGGCTGGAGGCCGACCAGCAAA
>DAOUMQ010000007.1:0-6742 GCA_034410425.1 Dehalococcoidales bacterium
GGAGCACCTGGGAAGGGCGACAGCCAAAGCGGTTGATAAATTGATTGTAGTCGTCGAGCCGGGTCGGCGGAGCATCGAGACCGCCCATATAATCAAAAGATTAGCCAAAGAGATTGGCCTGGATAATATCGCCATAGTGGGCAACAAAATACGGAGCCAGGCTGACAGGGAATTCCTGACCTCCAGCCTGCCCGGTTTTGAGTTCCTCGGTTTTATTCCCTTTGACCAGGCCCTGATTGAAGCCGACCTGGCCAATCTTCCCCTCCTCGACTCCAGCCCCCGGATTAACAAGGAAGTCAGGAATATCTATAAAGCCCTGCTGTCTTCTGCTGAAGGCGCCGGGCAAAGTAAAATAAAAATTTAAGGAGGTTCCCGTGGCCTACGATGCGGTAAAAATGAAGGACTGGCAGATTTCGGAGGCGGCTGAGGCGAACATGCCCACCCCCGATGAGTGGCGGGAGAAGCTCAAGCTGGAGAAGGACGAGATTATCCCCTTCGGGAGGTTATGCCGCCTCGATTTCATGAAGATTATCAACCGCCTCAAGGACAAGCCGGACGGCAAGTACATTGAGGTGACGGCCATAACGCCCACGCCGCTGGGAGAAGGCAAGAGCACTACTTCCTGCGGGCTTATGGAGGGCATGGGTAAGCGGGGACTGAATGTCGGCGGCTGTCTGCGCCAGCCTTCGGGCGGCCCGACGATGAACATCAAGGGCACGGCCGCTGGCGGCGGTAACGCCCTGCTTATCCCCATGACCGAGTTTTCCATGGGGCTTACCGGCGACATCAACGATATCATGAATGCTCACAATCTGGCTATGGTGGCCCTTACCGCTCGCATGCAGCATGAGCGCAACTATGATGACGAGCAACTTGACCGTCTTACCGGTATGCGCCGCCTTGACGTTGACCCCACCCGCGTGGAGATGGGCTGGATTATGGACTTCTGCGCCCAGAGCCTGCGCAATATCGTCATCGGTCTTGGCGGCCGTATGGACGGATTTATCATGCAGTCCAAGTTCGGCATTGCCGTAAGCTCCGAGCTCATGGCCATGCTCTCCATCGTCCGCGATTTAGCCGACTTGAGGGAGAGGATGGACAATATTACCGTCGCCTTCGATAAAAAAGGCAAGCCCATTACCACCGGTGACCTTGGGGTGGGCGGCGCCATGACCGCCTGGATGCGAAACACCATTAATCCCACCCTGCTCTGTACCGTGGAATACCAGCCCTGCATGGTGCACGCCGGCCCCTTCGCCAATATCGCCGTTGGGCAGTCGTCAATAATCGCTGACCGCATCGGCTTAAAGATGTTCGATTACCACATCACCGAGAGCGGCTTTGCCGCCGATATCGGTTTTGAAAAGTTCTGGAACGTCAAGTGCCGCTATAGCGGGCTCAAGCCCCATGTCTCGGTGCTGACCACCACCATCCGGGCGCTGAAGATGCACGGCGGTGGGCCCAAGGTAGTAGCCGGCATCCCCCTGCCTGAGTCCTATTCTAAAGAGGACCTGGGCTTGCTGGAGAAGGGCCTGCCCAATATGCTGCACCTTATCGGCGTTATCCGCAAGTCCGGTATCAACCCGGTGGTCTGCATTAACTGCTTCCACACCGATACCAAGGCCGAGATAGCTATGGTCAGGAAGGCGGCGGAAGCTGCCGGTGCCCGCTGTGCTGTCTCCACGCACTGGGCCGACGGCGGTGACGGCGCCCTGGAGCTGGCCGATGCCGTTAAGGACGCCTGTGAAGAGGAGAACGAGTTCAAGTTCCTCTATCCGATGGAGATGAAGCTACGCGACCGGGTAGCCATAATCGCTAAAGAGGTATACGGCGCCGACGGCGTTGCCTGGACGGCCGACGCCGAAGCCAAGGCCAAGATGCTGGAGACTGACGCCAAATACGATGAATACGCTACCATGATGGTCAAGACCCATCTTTCCCTCACCCACGACCCGGCACTGAAGGGCGTGCCCAAGGGCTGGAATTTGCCCATCCGCGATGTGCTCATCTACTCCGGGGCCAAGTTCCTCTGTCCCTGCGCCGGCACCATAAGCCTGATGCCAGGTACCAGTTCCAGCCCGGCCTTCAGGAAGGTGGATATTGATGTGAAGACGGGCAAGGTTACCGGTTTATTCTAGGTTTAAGGAGAGTTATTTGAGCTTTAATATTGCCGTAGCGGGGAAGGGTGGCAGTGGCAAGACCTCTATTGCCAGCCTGGTTATCCGCTACCTGATGAAGAAGGGAGCCGGGCCCATCCTGGCGGTTGATGCCGACCCCAACGCTAACCTGGGGGAGAGCCTGGGATTTGACATAAAACAAACGGTCGGCTCCATAATCGCCTCTTTTAACGAGGAAAAGATAAACATCCCTCCCGGCTTGACCAAGGAAGCCTATCTGGAATACCGTCTGAACGAAATCATCGTTGAGGAAAAGGGTATCGACCTGGTGACCATGGGACGGGGAGAGGGCCCGGACTGCTACTGCTACCCCAACGTTATCCTGAGGAAGTTCGCCGATACCCTTTCCGGGAACTATCCCTATATGGTCATGGATAACGAGGCGGGAATGGAGCACCTCTCGAGGAGGACTACCCAGAACGTCGACGAGCTTCTCTTAATCTCCGACCATTCGGTAAAAGGGGTCAGGACTATAGCCCGGATAAAGGAGCTGGTGGCCGAACTGAAGCTGGTGGTTAAGAGGCAGACGGTGGTGGTCAACCTTGTCCCTGACGGGCTCGACCCCATGGTGGCTGAAGAGCTAAAGAAACTGGGCATTGATGCCCTGGTTACTATTCCCTTAGATGACGAAGTATATCAGTATGACCTGAAGTTAAAACCGCTGCTTGACCTGCCCGATAGCTCAAGGGCGGTGAAGGCGGTTAATAATTTAATGAGTAAGCTTCTCGATGGAAAGGGGTAAAAATGACGGCACAACTTATTAAAGGCGCTGAGGTCGCCGCCCAGATTCGCCAGGAACTGCAAAAGGAGATTGCCGAGCTTAAAGCGAAGCACAAGCTCGTACCTGGCTTGGTCACCGTTCTGGTCGGCGCCGACCCGGCTTCGAAGGTCTACGTCGGCGCCAAGGAAAAGACCTCAAAAGAGCTGGGCATCTATTCGGAGAGATACGACCTCCCGGAGAAGACCACGCAGCAAGAGCTTATCGCCCTGATAGATAAGCTGAACAAAGACCCCAAGATTCACGGCATTCTGGTCCAGCTGCCCCTGCCCAAGCACCTGGACGAAGGGGCAGTCCTCTACGCTATTGACCCCAAGAAGGATGTCGACGGCTTCCACCCGGTCAACGTGGGTAAGCTGATGATAGGCGAGCCGGACTATATGCCCTGTACCCCCGCCGGCATCCAGCAACTCTTAATTCGCTCCGGCACCCAGATTGAGGGCGCCGAGGTGGTCGTCGTCGGGCGGAGCAACATCGTGGGCAAGCCCATCGCCAATATCCTGCTGCAGAAGGCGCCGGGGGCTAATGCCACGGTAACGGTGTGCCACACCAAAACCAGGGATATGGCCTTTCACACCAGGAGAGCCGATATATTGATAGTGGCTGCGGGCAAGCCCAAAGCCATTACCGCTGACATGGTCAAAGAGGGGGTGGTGGTCATCGATGTCGGCGTCAACGAAATCGGCAGGACGCCCGAGGGCAAGAGAATCCTCTGCGGCGACGTCGATTTTGACGCCGTCAAGGAGAAGGCTAAAGCCATAACCCCGGTGCCGGGTGGGGTGGGGCCGATGACCATAACCATGCTGATGATGAATACGGTCAGGGCGGCTAAAGTCGCCGCCGGACTGAGCTAGGAGGTAGCCTTTAGATGGAATACAAGATTGAAAAGAAGAAGGCGCCGGGCCGGGAGGAGGTTGAGGTGCTGGGAGCCACCTTCGAAGAGGGCAAACCCGAGGGGGAGGACGTAGGCAAGTGGCGGCAAAAACTGGCCAGCCGCGAGGATAAGCTCAAGTACCTCAAGAGCGGTGAGCGCTACTGGTTCAGCGAAGACTGGTTCGGCAGTGAAAAGCGGAAGAATCCGGCTTGAAAAGCTCTAAGGAGGGATAAAAATGGCCTTTGAAGTCCCTAAGACAGCCTATAGCGGCAAAATTAAAGAGATAAAGCTGGGCAGCGGCGACAAAGCGGTAATCGTTGGCGGGGAGACCTGCTACCCCCTTTACCTTTTTGAAGGGGAAATGCCGCATCTGCCCCGGATAGCCATGGAGGTCTGGGATATGCCGCCCCAGGAGTGGGCTCCAGCCGCCCTGGAGCCTTTTGAGGGGGTTACCGATGACCCAGTGGCCTGGGCCAAGAAGTGCGTTGACGATTACGGGGCGGAGATGCTCTGCCTGCAACTGGTGAGCACCGACCCCAACGGGCTTGACCGGGGGGCGGATGAAGCCGCCGAGGTGGTCAAGAAGGTGGCTGATGCCGTTACTGTCCCCCTCATCGTCTGGGGGACGGCCAATCACGACAAGGATACCGAGGTCTTAAGGAAGGTGGCTGAGCTCTGCCAGGGCAAAAATCTTATTATCGGGCCGCTGGAGGAGGGAGACCACAAGAAGATTGGCGCCGCCGCTATTGGCTACCGCCAGACGGTGGTGGCGTCGACGCCTATAGATATCAACCTGGCCAAACAGCTTAATATTCTGCTGGGCAACCTGGGCGTCCCTGACGAAATGATTATAGTGGACCCCACCGTCAGCTGTATCGGCTACGGCATTGAGTACTGCTACTCGGTAATGGAGAGGATGAGGATGGCCGGCCTGACCCAGCAGGACGAAAAGCTCCAGTTCCCCCTCATCTGTAACATATCCAAAGAGGCCTGGAAGACCAAGGAAGTAAAAATCCCTACCGAAGCCGACCCCAAGCTGGGCGATGCCAAGAAGCGGGGAATCCTGCTGGAGGCAATGTCGGCCATGGTGCTGGTTCTGGCCGGGGGGGACGTGATGGTGATGAGGCATCCCGAGGCGATAAAGCTGGTTAAAGAGATGATAGCCGAGTTAACGGCAAAATAACTACAAGAGATGGGAGGGCGATAAGAGATGGCCGAGGAAAAGGAAAACAAGAGCATTGACCAGATTAGTCTTGAACTGATAGAAAAAGCGGCTAAAGACGGGGTGAACACCGCTTTTGACCGGGCGGAGGCGATGAAGCCCTGCCCTATAGGTTCCGTGGGCAGTTGCTGTAAGCACTGCGGCATGGGCCCCTGCCGGGTCCCCCTGCCCAAGGGCAGGGAAGAGACCCCCGAGGAGAAGCAAAAGCGGAGGGGAATCTGCGGAGCCACCGCCGAGACTATCGCCGCCCGTAACTTTATCCGCATGATAGCCGGCGGAGCGGCCGCCCACTCCGACCACGGGCGGGGGGTTGCCGAGCTCTTTCTGGCGGTAGCCAAGGGCGAGGCTCCGGGCTACGAGATAAGGGACGAGCAGAAGCTGATGCAGGTAGCCCTGGACTGGGGCATCGAGATTGGCGACCGCAGCAACCAGGAAATAGCCACCGATATCGGCCAGAAGGCGCTGGAGGAGTTCGGCAAGCAGGAAGGCGAGCTGATAACCCTGAGGAAGGCGCCCTTAAAGCGCCAGGAGGTATGGAAGAAGCAGGGGGTTACCCCGAGGGGCATAGACAGGGAAATCGTGGAGATTATGCACCGCACCCATATCGGGGTTGACCAGGACTATAAAAACCTGCTCCAGCAGGGGGTCAGGGCGGCTATAGCCGATGGCTGGGGCGGCAGTATGATTGCCACCGAGTTACAGGATATACTCTTCGGCACGCCGGCACCGGTACTGGGCCAGGTGAACCTGGGCGTGCTCAAGAAAGACGAGGTAAATATCATCATCCACGGTCACGAGCCGCTGCTTTCCGAGATGATTGTGGCCGTTGCCCAGGAGCC
The DNA here is from genome assembly GCA_034410425.1 of Dehalococcoidales bacterium. Classification (GTDB taxonomy): domain Bacteria; phylum Chloroflexota; class Dehalococcoidia; order Dehalococcoidales; family BS750m-G39; genus DUEC01. The sequence continues at coordinate 5,891 of DAOUMQ010000007.1, forward strand.
GGAGATGCTCAAGCTGGCTAAAGATAAGGGAGCCAACGGCATAAACCTCTCCGGCATGTGCTGTACCGCCAACGAGATACTGATGCGCCACGGGGTGCCTATCGCTGGTAATTTCCTGCAGCAGGAGCTGGCCATAGTAACCGGAGCCGTGGACGCCATGGTGGTCGACGTGCAGTGCATTATGCAGTCTATAGAGACGGTGGCCGAGTGTTATCATACCAAGATTATCACCACCTCGCCCAAGGCTAAAATCCCGGGCGCGGTTCACGTTGAGTTTAACGAGCACGACGCCCTGAAGTCGGCGCGGGAGATAGTTAAGACGGCTATTGAGAACTTCCCCAACCGCAAGGGCGATGTCCATATCCCCGGTAAGCCGACCGACCAGATTGCCGGTTTCAGCCATGAGACCATCAACTACCTGCTGGGCGGTCTCTTCCGCGCTTCCTACCGCCCCTTAAACGACAATATTATCAACGGTCGAATCAGGGGTGTGGCCGGCGTTGTCGGTTGCAATAACGCTCGCGTCAAGCACAATGAGGCCCATGTCACCATGGTCAAGGAGCTAATCAAGAACGATGTGCTGGTGATTACCACCGGTTGTAATGCCATTGCCTGCGCCGAGGCCGGCCTGATGGTCCCCGAAGCGGCCAAGGAGTTTGCCGGCGAGGGGCTGGCCGAGGTCTGCGAGGCGGTGGGCATACCTCCGGTACTGCACATGGGCTCCTGTGTCGATAACAGCCGCATCCTGATAGCCGCCACCGCTATGGTTAAGGACGGCGGCCTGGGCGATGACATCAGCGACCTGCCCGTGGCCGGGGCGGCTCCGGAGTGGATGAGCGAGAAGGCAATATC
>DAOUMQ010000008.1:0-10489 GCA_034410425.1 Dehalococcoidales bacterium
CTCCCTTATTTCCGGGTCGTCGTATTCAGCCAGCGCCTTCTGGATGATGTCCTGTTTGGTCCTGGTCGGGCAGTTGTCCGGCCCTTTGAGGGCTGCTTTGCTGTTGCAGACTACCTTGGTGCACTTGGCGCACTCGGTTTTTTGGTTCATGTCCCCGCCTCCTTCGATTATAGCCTTATAACTATAGACGATAGCCTTGGTTTTTACAATCGTAACCTTTTCGTCCCACCCACCCGCCCCAAAGGGTAATACCCTCTTACAGCTCTCCAGTCCCCGCCCCCGTTTCGAGCATAAGTTTTCTACCCACCCAGCCCGCCCTCTAGAGGACTCGCTTTTAAGCCATTGCTTTTTGGTTTTGTTTTCCCCACCCCCCGATTTTATCTATTCCCGCCCGCCACCCTTTCAAGGAAACCTCTCCCCCTTTGGAAAGGGGGATTAAGGGGGATTTCCCCTGCAGGGTGGGTCAGGTGGGACGCCAAACCTAAAGTCGCCGAGCGGAAACCCCACCCTTTGACGGCGGGGGTCAAGGCGTCTAAAATAGCACTAGTCGGACGGCTTCAAGGAGAGTGAAATGGAGCATATCTGGGCACCGTGGCGGATAAGGTATATCCAGATGGCCAAAGAAGGAAAAGAAAAGGGCTGTATTCTATGCGATAAACCCAAAGAAAACAAAGACACCCCCAACTATATCCTGCACCGGGGGCAAAAGAACTTCGTTATTTTGAATAGCTACCCCTATAACCCGGGCCACCTGATGATAGCCCCCTACCGCCACGTGGCCAACCTGGAGGAGCTAAGCAACGAAGAGCTCCATGAGCACTATGAGATGGTCAGCCGCAGTATCAAGGTTCTGAAGAAAGTGTTTGAGCCCGCCGGCTTTAACATCGGCATGAATCTGGGCAGGGCGGCTGGGGCCGGCATCGACGACCATATCCATACCCATATCGTGCCCAGGTGGTCGGGGGATAGCAACTTTATGCCGGTAATCGCCGATATCAGGGTAATCCCCGAAGCCCTGGCCGAGACCTATGACCGTCTAAAAGGTAAATTTTAGTCCGGAGACTGCTTCCTGAACTTGGCTTTGAGCTCTTCCGCTTCCTGTATCTTTTTCAGCTCTTCCTCGGTGAGGGGTTCGCAGGATACGACCTTGTTGTTTTCTATCTTCATGGTAAAGAGCTCCCGGCATTTCCAGCAGCGATAGGGGCCTTGATAGTTTGGCTCAATCAGAGACTGGCTGCCGTCGGTGCCGCATTTGGGGCATTTGATGGTTATCATCATGGCTATACCCTCCTGATATACCGATAAGTGCCCCCAAGCGAATTCGAATCGCTGTTACCGGCTTGAAAGGCCAGTGTCCTAGGCCTCTAGACGATGGGGGCATGCTTGAATAAAGTATAGCAGAGATGTGCCCGCCCAACAATGCTGTAATGTGCTACAATACTTCTTAAATGGGCATGGGACAGTGGCTTAAGAAGAGAACCATCCCTATCTTGACCGTGCTTCTGACGATAGCTCTTACCGTTGTCCTCTTCATTTATCGGGACCAGGTAGCCGCCCTCGGCAATTACGGCTATCTGGGCGCCTTTCTGGTCAGCCTTGTTAGTAGCGCTACCATCATCTTACCTGTGCCTGGCATCGTGGTGCTCTTCGCTCTTGGTGCCGACCCTAATTTGAACCCGATTTTGGTAGGAGTAGTCGGGGGTACCGGGGCAGTTATTGGTGAGATAACCGGTTTTCTGGCCGGCTACGGTGGACGGGGGCTGATACAAGGCAAGAATCGGGTATATACCATGGTGGAGAATTGGATGAAGCGGTGGGGAAGTTGGGCCATCTTTGTTCTTGCCGCCGCCCCTTTGCCTTTCTTTGATATAGCTGGGGTGGTGGCTGGTGCCAGTGGCTACCCGGTATGGAAGTTTTTGTTAATAGCTTGGCCCGGTAAGGTCATAAAATACATCGTTCTGGTTCTGGCTGGTGCCTGGGGCTGGGAAACATTGCTGCCCTATATTAGTTAGCGGCGCCTTATTCTCATCAGCAGAATCGAGCCGATGATAAAGTAGATAAAGCAGGCTAAGAGCATCACCGAGTAGCCCAGGTTGGGGCTCCGGGCGTTGAAGAGGTCAATCACCGGCCCGATGAGGCGGGACAGGGCGGCGCCGCCGGCGGTAGCCACGTTGACCAGTCCCAGGTATCTTGCCTCCTCGCCCTTGGCTACCAGGTCGGTGGCTAGAGCCCAGTTACTGCTCAAAAAAGCGCCGAAAGCGATTCCTATCAGCCCGCCGCAGAGCATTATGGGCAGGTAGCTATCTTTAAAGAGGAATATCAGGGCAATCCCCAGGGCGCCGAGCATCCCTGAGGTGATTCCGATTGGTCGGCGCCCGATTTTATCCGATAGGCGCCCCGCCGGATAGGCGATAACCAGCATGCCGATTATAGCCACTATGGAAAACCTGGCGGTGGCGGCGGCGGGGTCGGGCACGCCGACGACATCCATCAGAAAATAGAGGGTGAAGGTCTGCAGGGTGGTGAAGGCCATCATGATAAAGAGGCGGGATACCAGAAACCAGATGAAATCGCGGTTGGCCTTTAAATCAACCTTGAAGATTTTACGCAGGGCGGGCGGCAGGTTCAGCTTGGCGCCAGTACCCGGCTTCTCCTTGACCATGAAGATGGTGGCCAGCATGGTGCCGCCCAGGATAACCCCCGGTATGGCCAGGGACAGCCAGAGCCAGGAGCTGCCCTCGCCGGCGGAGTAGCGGTCCATGAAGAGGGCTATCGGGTAGAGCAGGACAACCCCGCCCCCTATCTCCAGGAAGCTCTTTAGCCCCGAGGCTATCCCCCTCTTCCCCCCAGGCACCATGTCGGGGATGAGGGCCTGAAACGGGCCCTGCACCGTATTGGAGAAAATCTGGAGCAGGCAGTAGATAACGAAAATGGCGGCGTAACTGCCACTCCAGCCTATGCCGGGGAGTAAGAGCAGGACCAGTATGGTGCCGGCCAGGATAAAGGGGCGCCGCCGTCCCCAGCCGAAGCCGGAGTGGTCGCTGATTGAGCCGGCTATGGGCTGAACAATCATGGCCAGTATCAGGCCAACGAAGGTGAGCAGTCCCAGGTAGGTGTTTTTCTCCGCGGCCGGAACGAAGTCCAGCAGACGCTGTTGGATGACAATGGTGTGCAGGCAGCCCCAGAGGGCGGCCAGGGCGAAGCCGAAGATGGTAATCTTGAAGTAGTCTGCGCGGTGAAAGGCGTTTTTATCGACCACCGTCTTTCCTTCAGTGGCTTAAGCATAGCAGAGGTGGCTTGAAGAGGCAATGCTTTTGACTTATATCCCCACCCCCCAGGGTTTTGTTTCCCACCCCACCCCGATTTTAATCTTTTCCCGCCCACCACCCTTTCAAGGAAACCTCTCCCCCTTTGGGAAAGGGGGATTAAGGGGGATTTACCCTGTAGGGTGGGTTAGGGTGGGAAAAAGAACTTAAAAGTGAGGGGCTAAACCTTTTGCCCTGGCTTATTACTGTGGTATAATCTTGACGATTATTTTCACGGAGGAGGGAAAATGCCAGGAATTTTCTGGGTCGTGCCGGCGGCGGGAATCATAACCATAATCTTCGCCATATTTTTAGCCCGAAACGTGCTCAAGCGTTCCATGGGCACGCCCAAGATGAAGGAAATCGGGGACATCATCTTTCAGGCGGCCTGGGCCTTCTTAAAGCGCCAGTATAGCACCATCGCCATCTATTCGGTGGCGATTGCCGTTATTATCGGGGTCCTGGTGGGGGTGCTGGGAGGGACCGAGGTGGAGGGCATGAGTGCCCTTGATATCGGCTGGCGCACCGCCATCGCCTTTCTGGTGGGCGCGCTCTGCTCCGGAGTGGCTGGTTTCATCGGCATGTACATCGCCGTCAAGTCCAACGCCCGCTGCGCCGCCGCCGCCCAGAAGAGCCTTACCGAGGCGGTCAATGTCGCCCTGCGCGGCGGGGCTGTTTCCGGCTTTCTTATCACCGCCTTGAGCCTTATCGGCGTAACCGTTATCTTCTTCGCCTACGGCGGCGCCAGCAACCCCGATATCGCCCCCCACCTCATCGTCGGCTTCGGCTTCGGCGCCAGCTTCGTCGCCCTCTTCGCCCAGCTCGGCGGCGGCATCTACACCAAAGCTGCCGACGTGGGCGCTGACCTGGTGGGCAAGGTGGAATCGGGCATCCCCGAGGACGACCCGCGAAACCCGGCGGTCATCGCCGACCTGGTGGGCGATAACGTCGGCGACTGCGCCGGCCGTGGCGCCGACCTCTTCGAGTCCACTGCCGCCGAGAACATCGGCGCCATGATACTGGGTATCGCCGCCTACGTAGCCACGGGCAACATCGCCTGGATTCTCTTCCCCTTGTGCGTGCGCGGCTTCGGCATGCTGGCCAGCATGATTGGTATCCTCTGCGTGCGGGCTAAGGAGAAAGAGAACGCCATGAACGCCCTTAACCGCGGCTATTTCGTGGCCATCGGGCTCTCCATAGTGGGGCTGGCGGTCGCCGTTTACTATATGCTGGGCAACTGGTGGCTCTTCGGCGCCGGCGTTATCGGCATCGCCGCCAGCGTGGTCATCGTCTTCGTCACCCAGTACTATACCGAGTGGCGCTTTAAACCGGTGAGAGAAATCGCCGAGGCCTCCAGGACGGGGCCGGCGACCAACATTATCATGGGCACGGCGGTGGGCTTCGAGACGACATTAGCCACCGCCTTGGTCATCGGCGTCTCGCTTTTGCTCGCCTTCTGGATGGGGGATATGAGCGGGGTTCACGGCGCCGGCGCCTTTGGCACGGCCGTGGCTACCATGGGCATGCTGATGACCTGCCCTTACGTATTATCAATGGATACCTTCGGGCCCATCACCGATAACGCCAACGGCATCAACGAGATGGCCGGTGCCGGGCCCAAGGTGCGCAAGGTGACCGACCGCCTCGACGCCGTGGGCAACACCACCAAGGCTTTGACCAAGGGCTACGCCATGGTCTCGGCGGGCCTAGCCGCCTTTCTGCTCTTTCAGGCTTATATTGACCGCGTTAACTTCCTCCGCCCGGCTGACCCCATGTTATCGGTGAATATCGCCAAGATAGAGGTATTCGTCGGCGCCCTGCTGGCGGTGATGATTGTCTTTCTCTTCAGCTCCTGGGCCATCAAGGCGGTGGGCAGGACAGCCTCCAAGATTATCGAGGAGGTGCGCCGCCAGTTCCGCGCCGACCCCGGCATTCTTAAAGGGACATCAAGGCCCGATTACGCCCGCGCCGTGGACATCACCACCCGCGCGGGCTTGCGAGAAATGATTGCCCCCGGCCTTTTGCCCGTGCTGGCGCCGGTTGTCATCGGCGTTGTCTTCCGCTTGATCCCCGGCTATGACGGCGCCATGGTGGTGGCCGCCCTGCTCATGGTGGGCACTATCGCTGGTATCATGATGGCGTCCTACATGAACAACGGCGGCGGCGCCTGGGACAACGCCAAGAAGATGATTGAGGATGGGCAGCTAAAGGACGAAAACGGCAAGGTAATCGGCAAGGGCTCGCCGACTCATGCCGCGGCTGTGGTCGGCGACACTCTGGGCGACCCGCTTAAGGATACGGCCGGGCCTTCATTGCACGTTCTGGTCAAGCTTTTAGCTACGGTTACCCTGGTGATGTGCCCGCTGTTTATCTAGGGGTAAATAGCCAAAGCCTCTAATCCCGTGGTTTCAGGGAAGCCCAGCATTATGTTCATGTTCTGGACGGCCTGGCCCACGGCTCCTTTGACCAGGTTATCGATAGCGCTGATAACGATGAGCCTCCCCGTTCGCTGGTCGATGGTGGGGTAGACCAGGCAGAGGTTGCTCCCCGAGGTGTGCTTGGTGTGGGGTGGGGAGCCGGTCAGGCGGACAAAGGGCGCGTCTTTATAGAAATCAGCATAGATTTTCTTAAGCTCTTTTTCCCCTATCTTTTTAGCCATCGGCGCGTAGCATGTGGTCAGTATCCCCCTGGTCATGGGTACTAGGTGGGGGACGAAAGATACCGATGGCGGCTGGGGGCAGAGCTTTCCTAGCTCTTGGACGATTTCGGGCAGGTGGCGGTGTCCCTCCAGGGCGTAGGCGGCGACATCTTCATTGGCTTCGGCGAAGTGGGTGGGCAGGGTGATAGTCCTGCCGGCGCCGGAGACGCCGGACTTACTGTCGATAATTATATCGCCCTTGATTATATTCGCCTTCAGCGCCGGGGCCAGGGCCAGTACCGCCCCGGTGGGGTAACAGCCGGGGTTAGCCACCAGTTTAGCTAAAGCAATCTGGGCGCGGTATAGCTCGGGCAGCCCGTAGACGGCCTCTTTCAGCAGTTTTGGGGCGGGGTGGCTGAAGCCGTACCAGCGCTCATACTCCGCTGAACTTTTAAGCCTGAAATCGGCGCTGATGTCAATGACCTTAACCCCTTTTTCGAGCAGGGGCATGACCTCCTTGGCGCTTTCCTTGTGGGGCATGGCCGAAAAGGCAAAGTCTACCTTGCCCAGCTCGGCTTCAATAGTCAGCTCGATGCCGGCCAGGTGGGGGAAGACCTCGGCCAGCTTCTTCCCGGCGGCGCTCCGCCCGATAACCGAAGCCAGCTCTACCTGCGGGTGCTGATAGAGCAGTCTTGCCAGCTCAACGCCGGTATAACCGGTAACATTAATAATGCCGACCTTCATTTTCTCCTTCTCCTCCCCTCAAAGATACTTTCCAGAGCCGCCAGGTGCTTCTTGGTGCCGATGACAATCAGCCGGTCGCCGTCCTCGATAAGCTCTTCTTCCGGCGGGTTAGCGATGAGCTTGCCGCTGCTCTTCCTCATGGCCAGGATGGTGATGCCGGCCTGGCGTCGGGCTTCCTGCATGGTCTTGCCGATGAGGCTGGAGCCGCTGCCCACATCGGCGTTTTCCAGCTGTAGCTCACGGCCGCGGCCGTAGGTCACGGTGTCGATAAAGTCGACCACCGCCGGGCGCAGGGCGAGCATGGCCATGCGGCGACCGCCGATGGCGTGGGGGGAAATGACCCGGTCGGCGCCGGCCCGGTTAAGCTTGTCCTCGGCCTCTACGCCGGAACTGCGGGCTTCAATGAACAGGTCGGGGCGCATCCCCCGCGCCGAGAGGGCGATGTAGGTGTTGGTGGCATCGCTGCCCACCGTCGCCACCAGACCGCGGGCCCGCTTGATGCCGGCTTCTTTTAGCGTCTCGTCGCCGGTGGCGTCGGCGTGCAGGCAGATATAGCCGGCTTCTTCGGCTTTAGCCACCGTCTCCTCGTCGTTGTCGATAATGACGAAGGGTATCCCCTCTTCACTGAAAACCTGGGCTATCTCCTGCCCCACCCGGCCGTAGCCGCAGAGAATAAAGTGGTTCTTCAGCCTGGCAATCTTTGTTTTCATTCGTCGCCTCCCCATGGTGATGCCAAATTGTCCTTCCAGTATGTAGCCAACAATGTTGGTCAGCACATACAGCGCCCCGCCAACGCCGCCGATGATTATAAAGATGCTGAAAATCCGCCCGGCATCGCTAAGCGGGTGGACCTCCCTGAAGCCCACCGTGGTTATGGTGGTTATGGTCATGTAAATGGCGTCGAGGAACGACCACCCTTCGATGACCATATAGCCGACGACGCCGATGGCGACGATGGCAACAAGGGCGCCCAGACTCCATACCAGTCTTCGTAAAGGGTTCACGGTTATCTACATCAGCCCTAAAGATTAATAAATATATTGTAGCATATAATCGCCTCTCGTGCTTACATAAGCCTATAGCCAGGATTTGCCAATTCAGGCTGAAATATGGTATTATCTAACTTTGCAGGAGAATAAATATGGCTAAACCTAAGCATAAGATTTATCTGCTTGATGTAACCAATCGGGACGGGGTGCAGACCGCCAAGCTCGGCCTGTCCAAGCTTGAGAAGACGATGATAAATATCTACCTCAACGAGATGGGGGTCTTCCAGTCCGAGTTCGGCTTCCCCACCACCAGGCACGAGTCCCTCTACCTTCAGGCCAACCTGGAACTGGCCGAAATGGGAGTGCTTAAGCCTATCCGTCTGGGAGGGTGGCTGAGGGCTGTCGTTGACGATGTGGAGACGGCCTTCAGGCTGGTGCCCAGTATCAGGCACTTAAACCTTTCCATATCAACCTCGGAGCAGATGCTGAAGGGCAAGTTGAAGAAAAACAGGAAAGAAGTCTTAAGGGACATGACGGCGGCGGTTGATGCCGCCAGGTCTATGGGGGCTGAGAGCATCGGTGTTAATGCTGAAGACGCCTCGAGGACGGAGTTGGACTTCCTGATAGAGTTCGGGCTGACGGCTAAAGAACACGGGGCCGATAGAATCCGCTACTGCGATACCCTTGGTTATGATAACCCCTTTACCATCTACGAGACCTGCCGGGCGCTGGCGGAAAATGTTCAACTGCCTATTGAGCAGCACTGCCACGGCGACCTGGGGATGGCGGTGGCTAACTCCCTGGCCGGCGCCAAGGGGACTATAGACGGCGGTCAGGATGCCTATATCAACACCACCATCAATGGCATCGGGGAGAGGGCCGGCAATGCCGACCTGATAGCCATCATTCTGGGGGGCAAAAAGTCAAAGGAGTTCGCTAACAACTATCAGTTTGGCGGCAAGATAAGATTGACCAAGGCGGCTAAGATAGCCGAGTTTGCCAGCTATGCCTTCGACGTGCCCATTCCCTTAAACCAGCCGGGGGTCGGCGCCAACGCCTTTGCCCATGCCTCCGGTATCCATGCCGACGGCGTCTTGAAAAACCCGGCCAACTACGAGCTTTACAGCTTTAAAGAGCTGGGCCGGGGCAAACCGAAGTTCGTGGAAACGGGCCGGGAGATTATTACCGGGCAGTATAGCGGGGTAGCCGGTTTCAGCCACCTGATGGGCAAGATGGACGTATCTTTTACCAGCAAGGAGGAAGCCAACGAGATTCTGGAGCTGGTGAGATACGCCAATGTGGAGTCACATAAGCCTCTGGTTGAAGATGAACTGCTCTTTATCGCCAAATACCCCCAGATTGCCAAAAAGCTCTTGACCATGACGCCAGTGACTTAAAGCTACCCTTAAGACAGTAATCACCGGGGCTGTTTTTGACCAGACAGCCCCTTTTATTGAGTAATTATAAGCAGGTCTGTCGAAATGACCGGTAAACCGCCCGCCATGAGCTTAAAAGCCATCGGCATCGTCAGCAATGGCATCAAGCAGCCGATGAGGCATGGCTGGAGCCAGGTCACCTCCGAAATCGTTATCGACAGCGCCCTGACCGAGGCCCTGGAAGGGCTTGAGGAATTCTCCCACCTCATCGTCCTCTACTGGATGCACCAGCTCCCAGCCAAGAAGCTTTCACTGAAGGTCCACCCCATGGGCAAACCGGAGCTGCCGCTGGTGGGACGTTTTGCCAGCCGCTCCCCGAGCCGCCCCAATCCGGTGGGGCAGTCTACGGTCAGGCTCCTGGAGCGGCGGGGCAATATTCTCAGGGTCAAGGGGCTGGACGCCATCGACGGCACCCCGGTAATCGATATAAAGCCCTACCTGCCGGGCTACGATTCAGCCTCCGATGCCAAAGCGCCTCCATGGACGAGCCAGCACTAGAGCCAGCCTTAATTGATATCTACCGCCGCCTTTTGGCCCGCTTCGGGCCCCAGCACTGGTGGCCGGCGGAGGAGCCTTTTGAGGTGATCGTCGGCGCCATACTTACCCAGTCGGCCGCCTGGGGCAATGTGGAAAAGGCGATAGCCAATCTAAAGGCGGCTGGGGCGCTTTCAGCGGGGGCGTTGCGCCGCCTTTCCCTCTCTAGGTTAGCCGAGCTGGTCCATCCCTGCGGCTACTATAACGCCAAGGCGTTGAAGCTCAAGTCCTTCGCCTTCTGGTTGGGCAATCACTACGGCGACGACCTGGGCCGTTTCTTTGCCCATAGTATCGATGAACTGCGCCAGCAGTTGCTTGCCATCCACGGCATCGGCCAGGAGACCGCCGATTCGATAATACTCTATGCCGCCGCCAAGCCCGTCTTCGTCGTTGATGCCTACACGCGGCGAATGTTGAGCCGACTGGGCCTGGCTCCGCAAAAAGATAGCTACGGCGCCTATCAGGCGTTTTTCATGGAGAACCTGCCCTCTGATGCCAAGCTGTTCAACGAATATCATGCCCTGCTGGTCGCTCAGGGCAAGAATGTCTGCCGCCGCCGTCCTCTCTGCCCCCAGTGCTGTTTGAGTGATATTTGCCAGTTGACGGCGGCAAACCCGCCTTCGTAGTTCCCCCCACCCCCTTAGGTTTTTCTTCCCACCCAGCCCGCCCTAATGAGTTCCACTCCTTAATTTGGGGTTTATTCCCAACCCCACCCTTGTTTCAGGCATAACTTTTTCTTTCCCACCCAGCCCGCCCTAAAGGGGTTAGCACCCCTCTTGGACTCCTCCTAGGGGGTTTGAGGGGGACTTCGTCCCCCTCTTTCTAATATCCTCCCCCCTCTTC
>DAOUMQ010000009.1:0-5909 GCA_034410425.1 Dehalococcoidales bacterium
CACTTTAACCACCAGCCCCCTTTGCACTAGCCCCGGTCTGGGCCAGGTGAGGATGACTCCCACCGGCATAGACCCTGAGCTTCTTTATCATTTGAGCCCCCAGCCGATTGCGGGGGAGCATACCCTTGACGGCATGCTCGATCACCTTTGCCGGGTCGGCCTGCATCATTCTCTCCAGATTGACGCTCTTTAAACCCCCCGGGTAGCCTGAATGCCGGTAATAGAGCTTCTGCTCCGCCTTGTTACCGGTAAACCGCACCTTGGCCGCATTGATAACGACGACGAAATCGCCGGTATCCAGATTGGGAGTGAATATCGGCTTATGCTTGCCCCTGAGCAAGCCGGCCACCTCGGTAGCCACCTTGCCCAGAATTTTGCCCGAGGCATCAATCACGTGCCACTGGCGCTCAATATCAGAGGCCTTGGTGCTATAGGTCTTCATCACACCCCCCAAAAGGGCGGGGATAGTTTATCCGGTTGAGAAACAGCCCGCAGGCCGGGGCGGTCGGCCCCGCCAGCGACTTCTTCCTGGCTTCAAGTATGCCGCCGAACTCGCCGGCGCTCATCTTGGCCAGGCCCACCCTGATTAAAGCCCCCACCGTATTGCGCACCTGGTGAAGCAGGAATGAATTAGCCGTCATATTGAAGATAACCAGCTCCCCCTCCCTCTCTATTTCGGCGCGTAAGACGCGCCTCACCGTGCTCTTTAGGTTAGCCCCATTGCTACTGGCGAACGAGGCGAAGTCATGCTCGCCGATAAGAGCTCGTGCCGCCCGGTTCATGGCCTCGATGTCCAGGGGGGCGGCCACCAGGTAGGCAAAGCCCTCCCTCATCGGTGAGCGGGTGGGGCTGTTTAAGATATAGTAGCTGTATTCCCGGCTCAAAGCCTCCCGCCTGACGTTAAAATCGTCGTCTATTCTATAAGCCACCTTGACGGCGATATCAGCCGGCAGATAGTGGTTCAAGCCGCTGGTAAAGTTAGCTATGGGAAGAGACGAACCCGTCCTGAAGCTAGCCACCTGCTCCCGGGCATGAACGCCGGCATCGGTGCGGCTGGCGGCCATCACCCGCCGCCTCTCACCGGTAAGCTTACTCAAGGCTTTTTCTACCTCTCCCTGAATGGAGGGCAGGCCGTTCTGCCACTGAAAGCCGTGGTAGCGCGTGCCGTCGTATTCTATTACCAGTAAAATCTTGGTCGTCTCTGCCAAAGCTTTTAAAAACCTCCCTTACTCTACCAGCTCCAGCTGGACCATAGCCGCCCCGTCGCCCGGCCTGGGCCCCAGCTTGACGATGCGCGTATAGCCACCGGGGCGCTCGGCATACCTTGTGGCCAGGTCGGCGAATACCTTTTCGGCTATCTTCTTATCCAGGATAAAGGTAAGCGCCTGGCGGCGGGAGTGGAGACCCCCGGTCTTGCCCAGGGTAATCATCCGCTCCGCCAAGCCCCTCACTTCCTTAGCCTTAGCCTCGGTAGTAGTAATCTTCTCATAGTTCAGCAGGTCGGTCACCAGGTTGCGATAGAGCGCCCGGCGGTGAGCCGAAGAGCGACCCAGTTTTCGGCCGGCTACCTTGTGCCTCATTTGGCTTCCTCACCTTCCTCGGCTTCCTCCTCTATCGACGGAGCCAGCGTTAAGCCCAGTGAACCCAGCCGCTCCACTACCTCCTGGCGGGACTTCTGCCCGAAATTGTGCAATGCCAGCAGACCCCTCTCGCCACGGCTGATGAGTTCGCCCACGGTGGCGATGCCGCCGCGCCTTAAGCAGTTCATAGTGCGCACCGAGAGGTCGAGCTGCTCCACGGGCATATTATACTTCTCGTCGCTGATAGAGGCGCGGATAAGCTGTTTCTCCTCCTCCAGCCGAGAAACTTTGGCATAAGCGATGAAGGGAGACAGCTGTTCTACCAGAATCTCGGCGCTCTGGCTGATGGCGTCCACCGGCGTTATCGTGCCGTCGGTCCACACCTCCAGCTCTAAGCGCTCCCGGTTTATCTCCCGGCTGACATGGCTGGGGGCGACCTCGAAATTGACCTTGCGTACCGGGGTAAAGACAGCGTCCACCGGAATCGTCCCTACCGGCAGGTTATCGCCGGACTCAGCCGCCCGATAGCCCTCGCCCAACTCGACGTCGAACTCGGCGTAGAGCTTGGCATCCGGCGAGTCCAGGGTAGCCAGATAAAGCTCAGGGTTGACGATTTCAAAGTCGGTGGAGGTCTCAATGTCGGCGGCGGTAACTCTGCCCTCCCTCTCCACGTCCAGCATCAGCTTGCCCGGCTGGCTGGAAAGGGACTTTAAGCGCAGTGCCTTAACATTGAGCAGAAACTCGGTGACATCCTCCTTGACCGAAGGGATAGTAGAGAACTCGTGCTGAATCCCCTCTATCTTCACCCGGGTCACCGCCGCCCCGGGGAGGTAGCCAAGGAGCACCCGGCGCAGAGCATTGCCCAGAGTGGCACCAAAGCCCTTCTCCAGCGGCTCAACGCGGAAGCGGCCGAAGTTTTCGTCGCTATCGACGCACTCAATATTGGCTATCGCCAGACGAGTCAAATTGTTACCTCCTGAAAGCTACCTTGAATAGTACTCAACGATACTCTGCCCCTCGAATTTAGCCTCGATGTCATCGGGGGTGGGCAGAGATAAGACCCGACCCACCAGGTTCTCTTCCTCCAGGCTCAACCAGCCCGGAATGACCTTGCTCTCCATGCTGGGGCGTACCTGTTTATAATACTCGGTCTTGGTGCTGGTCTCCTTCCAGCTAATGGTATCGCCTTCCTTGACCAGAGAGGAAGGTATATTTACCCTGTGGTCGTTGACCATGATATGCCCGTGCTGGACCAGCTGTCGGGCCTGGGGGCGGGAATCGGCGAAGCCCAGGCGGTAGACGACGTTGTCCAGCCGCCTCTCCAGCAGCACCAGCAGGTTCTCTCCCGTAATGCCTAACTGCCTCTCCGCCTCTCCGAAGAGACGCCTAAACTGCCTTTCCATAATCCCGTAGCTATAGCGGGCTTTCTGCTTCTCCCTGAGCTGCATTCCGCGGTCGGAGAGCCGCCGCCGCCTCATCGGCTGCTGCCCCGGCGGCTTACCTCTCCGCTCCATGGCGCACTTGGGCCCGAAGCAGCGGCTGCCTTTTAGCATTAATTTTTCGCCGCTACGCCGGCACAACCGGCAGACGGCTGATGCGTATCTAGCCATGGTCTACACCCGCCTCCTCTTGCGCGGACGGCAACCGTTATGCGGGATGGGCGTTACGTCCCTGATGCCGGTTATGGTAAGCCCCGAAGCCTGGAGAGAACGGATAGCCGCCTCCCGGCCACTGCCCGGCCCTTTAACAAAGACCTCTACCTGGCGCAGGCCGTGCTCCATGCCTTTCCGCGCCGCATCATGAGCGGCCAACTGAGCCGCATAGGGAGTGCCCTTGCGCGAACCCTTAAAGCGGGCGCTGCCGGAGCTTCCCCAGGCGATAACGTTCCCCTGGGGGTCGGTGAGGGTGACTATGGTGTTATTGAAGGTGGATTGGATATAAGCCCTCCCCACCGGAACCGACTTGCGCTCCCGCCTTCTCGACTTAGCTCGCTTTTTCTGTGCCATTATGCCTCCGCTTTAATATTATAACAGTTTATTTCTTAGTCGTGCCCCGTCTCTGTCCCCGGCCGGCTACCGTCTTGCGGGCACCCCGCTTGGCCCGGGCGTTGGTCCGGGTGCGTTGCCCCCTGACCGGTAGGCCGTGGCGGTGCCTCTGGCCGCGATAGCTGCCAATCTCGATGAGGCGCTTGATGTTGAGGTCGACCTCTTTCCTCAGCTCTCCCTCGACATTGTGCTCGCGGTCGATAATCTCCCGCAGGCGATTGACCTCTTCCTCGGCCAGGTCGCTCACCTTGGTATAGGGGTCGACGCCGGCCTGGGCCAAAATCTTATGGCTCAAAGTATAGCCGATGCCATAGATATACTGCAGTGAGACCAGCACCTGCTTGTTCTTAGGTAAATCTACTCCAGCGATACGTGCCATCTTAAGTGCCTCCTTATCCCTGCCTCTGCTTATGCCTCGGGTTGGAACAGATAACCCTGACCACCCCGCGCCGTTTCACTATCTTGCACTTTTCGCATCTAACTTTAACTGAAGCCTTTACTTTCATGATACCTTATGCCTCTCTTTATTTAAACCGGTAGGTAATCCTGCCCCGGCTCAGGTCGTAGGGAGAAAGCTCCACCAGGACCTTGTCCCCGGGCAGAATTCGGATATAATGCAATCTTATCCGACCCGAAATATGGGCCAGCACCTTATGTCCGTCGGGCAACTCGACCCGAAACATGGCGTTAGGTAGGGGTTCGACTACCGTCCCCTCAACCTCAATAGCCTCCTTCTTAGGCATAGACTCCCTCTCTGGCGGTAAGCACCTCGGCTTCGCCGTCAGTAATGACGATGGTATGTTCAAAATGGGCGGAAAGGCTGCCGTCGGCGGTCAGCACCGTCCACTGGTCGCCGCCGACCCGGGTATGCCAGTCGCCCACATTGACCATCGGTTCCAGGGCCAGGGCCATCCCCTTTTCCAGCATCGGCCCGGTCCCGGCCAGGCCGAAGTTAGGTATCAGGGGCTCCTCATGCATCTGGCGCCCGATACCATGGCCGGTATACTCACGCACCACCGAATAGCCCCTTGACTCGGCGTAGTTCTGGATAGCCGCCGAAACATCACCCAGTCTCGCCCCGGGACGGGCGGCAGCGATGCCGGCCTCCAGGGCGCCCTCGGTGGCCCGGACAAGCTCTTCAGACTTAGGGCTGATTGCGCCGACGCCGACGGTAAGGGCGGCGTCGCCCTGAAAGCCCTTAAAAATCGCCCCCAGGTCCAGTGATAC
This sequence comes from Dehalococcoidales bacterium, assembly GCA_034410425.1. Classification (GTDB taxonomy): domain Bacteria; phylum Chloroflexota; class Dehalococcoidia; order Dehalococcoidales; family BS750m-G39; genus DUEC01. The sequence goes on from DAOUMQ010000009.1 coordinate 4,853, forward strand.
TATATCACCCTGGCGCAAAATTCGCTCGCCGGGTATGCCGTGCACCACTTCATCGTTTACCGAGACGCAGAGATTGGCCGGAAAACCCCGGTATCCCTTGAACGAGGGTTTAGCTCCCAGCCTGGTCACTTCCTCGGCGGCGATAATATCCAGTTCCTTTGTCTTCATGCCTGCTTTCAAACTCCGGCTTAAGATGTCCAGCACGGTGGCGACGACCCTACCCGCCTGGCGCATTATGGCAATCTCTCTCTCCGATTTAATAATTATACTCATATCTCTTAAATTCTACGCCCTACCCGCCCAGGGCGGCAGTTATCTTCCCAGCCACATCAGCCACGCCCCCCGCGCCGTCTACCTCCAAAAGCTTCCCCGCCCGGCGGTAGTAGTCAATCAGGGGAGCCGTCTCCGCCGAGAAGACCTCCAGCCGCTTCCTGACGCTCTCTTCGCTGTCATCAGGGCGCTGGTAGAGCTCGCCGCCGCACCTATCGCACCTCCCCGGAACCCTGGGGGGAGAATCGGTGGCGTGGCAGGGCGCCTGGCACTGGCGGCAAATCCAGCGTCCGCTCAAGCGCTTGAGCAACTCCTCCTCAGATACTTTAATATATACCACCTTATCTATCGCCTTGTCCTGACTGGCCAGGGCTTTATCCAGAGCCTCGGCCTGCTCCAGGTTGCGGGGGAAGCCGTCCAAGATTACCCCCCGCTGGTTATCCGGAGCCGAAATACGCTCCAGGACCATGCCTATGGTTATCTGGTTGGGGACTAGCACCCCCCTTTCCATATAAGACTTAGCCTTTATACCCAGCTCGGTCCCCTGCTCCAGCGCCTGCCGAAACAGGTCGCCAGAGGCGATATGGACCAATTTTAACTTCCGAGCCACCTCGGCAGCCTGCGTTCCCTTGCCGGCTCCGGGGGCACCCAGAAAGATAATATACACCTTTATTCCTATTTGATGAAGCCCTCATAGCGCCGCATTACCAACTGCGCCTCTACCTGCTTCATGGTATCCAGGACAACGCCGACCACGATTAGCATGCCCATGCTGGACAGCTGTATT
>DAOUMQ010000010.1:0-6264 GCA_034410425.1 Dehalococcoidales bacterium
GTTGAAAACTTTGACCTTAATATAAATGAGGTACCCCAGGAGGTCAATCCATATTATCCTGCCCAGTCTCTTTATGTGGAGAATAAGGGCCCCGATTCAATATTTGTCACCATAAATGTCCAAAACCGAAAGACTACACCAATCCCAGCTAACAGAGAAGCCTATTTTCCCTTTGAAACCCACGTTATAGAACGCTTTTATGTCTGGAGTGCCCCAGGGACAGTAGCCACTGCTGTAGCCCTAGCAAAATATTAATTATGTACTTACCCCCCTATATACGGGACAACCATGGGATAGCCTTTCCCACAAACCCATTCGAGAGAGAACTCTTCTACCGCGATGACCTTCACCAGTTATTTTATTGGAATGGCACTGCATGGATAAATGCTGGGGGACTCGGCCCAATCGGTGTAAAAAACCCGCCGATTGATACCGATAAGGAGCTTTACCTGGACAGCACTGCGGGCGATGCCCCAGTCACCTCGACCTGGCTTCAGATCAAGGCATTCCTGGAGACGTATTTTGATACTGTCTACGATGCTATCGGCTCGGCAGCAGCAGCCCTCGCTGCCGCTTTAGATGCTTTAGCTGCCCATATAGATAATACAGCGGCAGGCATACATGGTTCATCTGTGGCCGCGGTCATTGATACTCTGATACACCGGGATGGAGCTGGTAGGGCTCAAATAGCCAACCCAGCGGTTGCCGCCGAGATAGATAACATGGGGGCAAGGGATGCGGCCATCGCTGTTGAGGCGGCTGCCAGAGCTGCTGCCGACGCTGCAGAGGCTGCCGCTCGAATTGCCGCTGACAATGCCGAGGCCGCTGCTAGGGCTGCTGCCGACGCTGCCCATGCTGCTCTAACAGCAGTGGGTATACACGGCTCAGCCGTGCTTGCTACCCCCAATTTATTAGTGCATCGGGACGCGGCCGGCAGGTCCCAAATAGTTAATCCCGCAGTCGCTGCCGAGATAGACAATATGGGTGCAAGGAATGCGGCTATTGCCGCTGCCATTGCAGCTGCTAATTTCATCGGTCTCACAGACACTCCCTCCAGCTATGAAGGCCAGGCCGGAAAGCTTCCTCGGGTAAACAGCGATGAAGATGCACTGGAGTTTATCGGCCCTGCTCTTCTTCCTGAACTGGTCAGGCAATCAAACTTCATAATGATACCTACCGTCGCGGGGTGGGAGGAAGTGAAAACTGGAGCGGGCAATGTCCGCCAGGAGGTTATGCGCCAGGTGGTAGAAATCCTAGATGTAAATGCGGGTTCGGCATTAGCACGCACAAAGGCATTTGGCTTTAATATAGGTGATAGTTCTGGTCGGATGAATTGGGATAAGCGCCTTTTTATCATCTTTAACTATGATATCTACAAAACTGAGGCTGGCTTAACCAGGCGAATGCAAGTCAAGGAGTCCGGCTCTCTCGGGCAACTGGCGGAACTCGGAGTCGGCTTTCAGGCTGTTGACCTGGCAATGACAGGCGAATCCTATGGAATAGCCAGGGGAACTGTCAGTCTTGGTAATATTGAGCCAGCGGACGGCTATTATAAAGGAATGCAGGTTGTCATAGAGCTTGAGCCTGCTTCGCCCGCTGTCAGGTTCTATATAAATGGCTCTCTTAAAGGCTCAATCACAAACTCCAGTTATATTCCGTCAGGGATAGGCACAGCAATTCCCTGGTTCGTTCACTCCATAGATAGGTCCGCAGGTGGACTGGCATCCGTATTGTCCTATTTTATGCTTAGCAAGATTTGGCAGGAGGCGTGAACGATAGGAGGGACCGTGATTAAACTAAAAGAAGTATTCTCAATCATAACTCGAGGTATGAAGGAATCCCTTCCTTCACTGCGGTAAAAATGTAGGTAAAAACGTAGTGCGAGGCTTTAGCCTCGTGCCAAGGAGGAATCAATGAGCAAAGTCAAAGAAGCACTCTCAACAAACCCAACGAACTCAACGAACTCAAGAAACTATAAGGAGGGACTCCCCAAAGAAGCCTTCGCCATCATCGGGGATCCTTACGACTCCGAGACGTGGAAACTTCCCCATCACACCAAGGCCATCATGCGGGCTCTTAACTCTATGATCAGGTACTGGATGCCGCCGGCCTGCTTTTGAGGTATAATAGATAAGAAAGGAGGATTAGACAATGCCAGGACGTGATCAGACAGGACCACCTGCAGGGGCACGAGGCCCCAAGGACGGGCGTGGTGGCGGCAACCCCAGCCAGCCGGGACCAGGCTCGGGAACCAAAACTGGTGGGGAAAGGGGAACGTGCAAGTAGGGAGAGATTATTTCTCAAGAAATAATAATACCTACCTACATACATACATACGACCTGGCGAGAGGCTGTGGAGCGCATACGGGATTTCTTGGGAGATGTTTCCGGCTATAGGCCGTTATACCTAGCCTCCCTGACCGAGCTGGAAGATGCCAGGGAAACCATAGAGCGGCTCACACTGGAGCTGGCCGAAGCAAAAGAAAAAATAAGACAGCTCGAGCTAATCACTCCCAGGCCGGCGCCACCTAAGCTAACCTATATCGTAGAAAGAGACTCAGCGTGGATACAACAGGCAATAGATGATATGGGGCTTGGCATCAAAAGGCTCCAGCTGGATGGCAAATACCGCCTTACTAGTCAAGACAACTGGCTGAATATCCTCGCCTGGGACTTTACGGACCTGATTCCCCGCCTAAAGGAGATATTCGATTGTGAGAACTTCTCCATACTGCTGAAAGCATTTTCAGACCTATACTTCCACGTGAACCAGCTCGGAATAGTGCTAGACTATAAGTCCGCCCACTCCTACAATTTGGCGGTCTGGCCTGACGGTAACAAAGGTGTTGTGGAAGCTATGAGCGATGGAATATACGTTTGGACAAGACGGCCTGAGCAATTCTACCCGCTCGAGGGCGCCTATGTCCTGATTTAGGTCTAGTCAAAATTCTGCCCACCGTGCTAAAATCAAATCAATGGATGATACGGGCAAGCTTGTCGGAATAGGCATCCTAACTGGAGTCATAAGCGGTGTCACTTCTGCAGTCGCTATTGATTTAATACACATGGATTTGATTAAAAGACAGGCATTCGCTTATGCCCAAAGCCTGGCCAACGGTAAGGGAATTATCAATCTAGGGGCTGGTCCACACAGGACTTTTCTGGCTCAGGAAATCTCTCAAAATCAAGCAGTAGAGGCAAACATCGATATTGTCCCGAACGGGATGCCCCACTATATACAGCTTGATATAGAGAGGGAAAGGTTGCCATTCCCTGACTGTTTTTTTGGGGTTGCCTTTTGCTCTCATATCTTGGAACACCTGGTTAGTTGGGATTTCGCTTTGGGTGAAGCCATGCGCGTTGCAGATAAGGTGGTGGTTGTTTTGCCTCATCCTCTTTCACCAATAGGGTGGTTATGTCCAGCGCACAGGCAGCATTTTAGTTTTGATGATATTGCAGAGATAGAGAGGCTGCCGACGGTCAAAGTTTTTTATTAAAGGAGGCTTCGTGACAACATCGCTAGTCAGCAATCGACGTCCTCTGGGAGAAGAGGTCTACCTTACAGAGTTTGTCACGCCGAAGACCTACCTGGTTGAGCGACTTGTCCCTTCCCTGCTGGGGATCACCAAGAAAGAGACAATTCACGGGTGCCTGGACTGGGTGTGTCGAAATATCAGATATCGCAGCGAGCGCGGAGACGTGTGGTATTTCCCTGCGGAGACTCTTCAGCTAGGCCGCGGTGATTGCGAAGAGTCCTCTTTCCTAACTTGTAGTTTGCTCCGTGCCTGTGGTCTTTCTCCTGACGAGATATTTGTGGCATTGGGACTCCATGGCAGAGGAGGACATGCCTGGTGCGTTTTGTTCAATACCGGCAAGTACTGGACGCTGGAAACCACTTTGTCCAGGGCTCCGGATAGCATTCCAGAGCAGGTTCGCCCCTATGACCCCTGGGTCCTCTTTAATGATGCTAAGGCTATAGAACTCAAAAGTGGCTTCCTGGGAATCATGACCAAAGCGTATCAAGAGGAAAAGATAAGGCAAATTGAGGAATTTTATGGCATAATGGTAGGGTAATGGCCAGCAAGACTTTCAAAAAAACAACAGAGCTCATCATACCAGGTGGGTTTTTATTTAAGGACTTCATTGATGGCATCTACATCGACGGGCGATTCTTTGAGGAGAACATACCCATTCTTGGCGCCACCCTCTTTCTCAAGGTTAAGCCGATAAAAGACATTACAACACAACTTGCTAGTTGTTATCTCAGAACCTTTCAAAATGGCATATTGGAAACCCATAAATACGATTTTTATTGGGGGCCATTCCAGGACGGTGTGTGGGAAAGGGTAATAGATTTCGGCTCAGCCTTCTTTGGAGCCGGCCTGAATCTCTTTTATTGGCTGTGCACAAGATTAGATCTTACCGCAAAAACGCCAATTTTCACAGTGAATTATGAGCTGAGGGTGAAATACTAATGGCAAAGCTGGTAGAGCTAGGGCATCAGTGGCCTTGCCAAACCCAGGGTCATGAGATTGACTTGGAGACTGTAGAGCCTCACGCAGGCGAGATATTGGAGTGCTACTTTGAATGTGATCGGGTTATTACCAACAAGGAGGCCGTCGACGCAATCTTCAAGGTGATGGAGATTAAGGAACAATACCCTGATTCCGTCATCCACTATGTCAAGGTTGAGCCCCAAAGAATAACCATCCAATACTCGGTTGCTCCTCCCGGGGGCCACGCATCGCCGCTTGCCTGGTGGGCAATCGCTCTCATTCTTCTAGCAGCGATAACAGCGGTGATTATCGTGGTTCACCTTATGAGGGTTGGCCGCTTATTTGCCCCGCCGCCTCCGAGCGGACATCTTTCTGTTAGTGCTGCTGGCTGTGATGATGAACAATGTACTTCTCCTGAGGCTCTCGATGTTACCTTCTCAGTAGCAGGCAAAACATACAGAACAAAAGGGGGGACGGTACTCATTGAGGATTTGCCAGTAGGATCCTATGACATCATTCCCGGTGCCCCGCCGCAAGATTATCAGCCAGCTGACCCAATAACGGTTTCCGTCACTAAGGACCAGACTATACAGATTCGACTGAGATATTACGCAGTAGGAGTTATTCCTCCCCAGGTTGCCTGGCTTGTTATTGATACGTTCCCGATTAAAGGAATGGTACTCGTGGATGGGGAAGAGATTGGCGAGGCGCCGCGAGAAGTAACGATAACTCCACTCATTACCTATGTGGTTTCTTTCGGCGACGTCGAGTGCTATGACACGCCTGCATCTCAGAGTCTTTCACTACAAAGAGGAGAAAGACGTGCAACCGAGGGTAAATACGAGAAGGTTGGCTGGCCGGAGTGGGCTAAGTGGCTAGTCATTGGTGGGGGTACTGTTGTCGGTATTATTGTAATAGGGAAAACGGTGGAGCTGGTGCTGGCCAGGAGGAAGGCATGACTGTAAAAATGAGATATGGAACGCTAAATGTAGTAGACGAGAGATCCCTGGCTAAAATGCCGCAAATAATCCCCGTGATGGTCTCGGAGAGTATAAAGGGGAAAAATTGGGATGCTATAATGGCCAGCCAGGGTGTCGCGGAGATGTGTTTTGGCAGTTGCCAGATTATTGATGAAACCACCGACGAGCGCTGGGTCTTCCGTCAGGGAGAGCCATACGAGCCTATTGCCCTCCCTGTTGGCCATGAGGTAGGAACGAGTTTCCTTTGCGATAACTGTGGAGAAGTCGAAGTAAAGGTATTCGTCTACATTGAACTTAGAGACCCAGATGGCGTAGCCAGAGCCTCTGCATGGAATCCAAAAGGCAGCATACCGAATGCATTAAACCCTGGTGTCGGTTATTCTAGCGAATACATTGGCTCTGTTAAACTAGATAAAGCAGGACTCTGGGTGGTTTACGGACGATTAGAGTATGATATAGCATGATAGTAAAGGAGCTTGTATTAGGTCCCCAGGTATCTCAAGACACCCTGGTCAAGGAGAAGAGCTGGGATGCCATTACTGTTGAAGTTACAGGCCTCTATGTTTTCGTCCATGACACGGACGATAATCCCCTGGCGGCAGTTTCAGCTACTCTTAATAGCCATGAGACGGCGAGTGGGCTTGATGGCAAATTTTCATTCGTTGATATCGAGCCCGGTGATTATACTCTCACCTGCACAAAGGAAGGCTATAAAGAATACAGTAAGAGTATAAGACTGGCTGGGGGTCGCAAAGACCTCGAGATTAAGATGCTACGTGAAGATGAAA
>DAOUMQ010000011.1:0-3369 GCA_034410425.1 Dehalococcoidales bacterium
CTCGGTGGCCAAAGGTGAGCTTGCCGCCGACCTCATCTTGAGCAACGCCAGGGTGGTCAATGTCTTTACGGGGCAGATTGAAAGCGGCAACGTTGCTATCTGCGGGGACAGGATAGCCGGCATTGGGGACTATACCCAGGCCAAAGAGGTGCTGGACTTAAAGGGGAGGTATATCGCCCCCGGTCTTATCAACGGGCATATCCACCCCGAAAGCTCCATGCTTGAAATCGGCCAATACGCCCGGGCGGTAGTGCCCCACGGTACCACCGCCCTGGTCACCGACTTCCACGAGATAGCCAACGTCAGCGGCCTGGAGGGCATAAGGTACGTGCTGGACTGCGCCCGCCTCCTGCCTTTTGAGCTCTTCCTGATGGCGCCCTCCTGCGTGCCGTCTACCCGCCTGGAGACCTCTGGCGCCAGCCTGGGACCCAAGGAAGTGCGCCAAGTCTTAAGGTGGAAGGAGTGCATCGGGCTGGGGGAGGTAATGAATTTCCGCGGCGTCATCGGCGGTGACAAGGGGATACTAAAGAAAATCGTCTCGGCACGGGGGAAGGTTATTGATGGCCATGCCCCCAGCCTTAGCGGCCGGGGTTTAAGCGCCTATATCGCCGCCGGCATCTATTCCGACCACGAGTCCCTCTCTTTTGCCGAAGCCCAAGAAAAACTGAGACAGGGCATGTTTATCATGCTCCGGGAAGGCTCCTCGGAGAAAAACCTGGAGGCCCTGCTGCCCCTGGTCACCGATAAGAGCTACCAGAGGTGCCTGTTGGTCGTTGACGACCGCAGTTGCACCGACCTGCTCAAGGACGGCGATATCGACGGGGTGGTGCGCCGGGCAATCGGCCTCGGGCTGGAGCCGGTGCGGGCTATTCAGCTGGCTACCATCAACCCCGCCGAGTACTTCCACCGGGAGGGGCTGGGGGCAGTAGCCCCCGGCTATATCGCCAACCTGATTGTGCTCGGCGATTTAGCCCGCTTTCAGATTGACATGGTCTTCTACCACGGAAAGCTGGTGGCCGAAGAAGGGAAACCCCTGTTCCCCACCCCCCAGGCCAGCGGCGGTGGGCTGACCAATACCGTCAATATGAAACCCTTCCCCATAGAGGAGCTTAAATTACCGCCCTCCGGTGAAACCGAGGCGGTTATCGAGGTCGTCCCCGGCCAGATAATCACCCGCAAGAGGATGGAAAAGCTCGAAGTCAGCGGCGGGGAGGTCGTCCCCGACCTGGAGAGGGATATCCTGAAACTGGTGGTGGTGGAGAGGCACCAAGCCAGCGGCAATATCGGTCTGGGGCTGGTGGCCGGAATGGGCTTAAAACAGGGAGCGCTGGCTTCGTCCATCGCCCACGACTCCCATAACATCATTGCCGCCGGCAGCAACGACAGGGATATCTTCACCGCTATCAAGGAGATTGAACGTTTGCAGGGCGGCTTGGTGGCGGTGGCGGGGGGCAAGGTGTTGGCCAGCCTGGCTCTGCCCATCGCCGGCATACTATCCAACGAGCCTCTGGAGACAGTGGTCAGCAAGCTGGAGAAGCTGGAGAAGATAGCCGCCGAGCTGGGCGTGAAGCTGGCCTCACCCTTCGCCACCCTCTCTTTCCTGGCCCTGCCGGTAATCCCCGAAATCAGGCTCACCGACCTAGGAATAGTTGAGGTGTAGCTCTAAGGGCAAGACTCCTGGGTTGCCGTGCAGTCGGGGTAAGTGCCGCCGAAACTATAGCTGCCCATTATATCTTCCGGGTCGTCGATGTAAGGAGCCAGGTCTTCAATAGATGTGGGGCAGGCCTCGTTGGCCTGGTAATAAGCCATGGTGGCAATCCTGACCAACTGCGCTTCCATTGCACAGACCTCGGCCTGACCGCGGTCGGAGAACCAGCCGAAGTTGGCCACGACGATAAGGGCTATTACCGCCAAGATAGCAATCACCAGCAGCGCCTCAAGCAGGGTAAAACCCATCTGGCGGTAAGCAACGCCTCGGGCCTGTTTCATTATAATCCTTCTGCCCCGCCGGCTTTAAAAGCGGGCTAGCTGACCCATAGTATACCACATGGCCCCTTGACTCTTTAACCCCCCGAGTATCTTGAGACCAGCCAGGGAAAGTGTTATAGTAGCCCAAGACAGCCTTAAAACCGCGGGGAAGTGTCGGAATTGGCAGACGAGCATGATTTAGGATCATGTGCCGCAAGGCGTGGGGGTTCAAATCCCCCCTTCCCCAGCTAAAAGGAGGCCAAGAACCTTGAGCGACTTATCCATATTCAAAAAGTTTAACTTCGAGCGGCCCCCCGTAGGCGTTAAGTTCCTGCTCAATAGACCGGAGGGAGTCCCCAAGCTGAAGAAAACGCTGGCCCTCTGCGAGATGCTCAGAGAAGCCCACCAAGCCCCGCCCTTTTACGCCACCAAGGAAGACTTTGAGTGCGTCGGCCCGCTGATACTGGGCATGGAGGAGCCCGACCCAATCTTTGAGAGCGGGCAGATAGGACCCAGGCTTGGTCTCTTCAAGGAAGACCGCGCCAACCGCAGAATCTACCCGCCCATCCCCAGGCTGGGCCAGGGCACCTGCCGATATATCGTCTTCGCCCCACTGGACAAGATGACCTTCGAGCCCGACGTATTATTAGTCACCGCCGACCCGACCCAGGCCGAGATTCTAACCAGGGCCTACAGCTACACCACCGGCAAGATATGGACGGCCAAGGGGTCAACGGTAATCGGCTGTGCCTGGCTCTTCGTTTATCCCTATTTGAGCGGCGAAATGAATTTTACCGTCACCAATCTCAGCTCGGGGATGAACTCAAGGCAGGTGCTGCCCAAAGGGCTGGTGATTATCTCTCTCCCCTACGACCTGCTCCCCATGATGGTGGAAAACCTGAAGGACATGGAGTGGGTCCCCGCCGATTATGTTGAGGGCAGAGAGGCGCACAACAAGCGGTTCCAGGAAGTAGTCGCCCAGCTACAGAAAGAGTTTCAAGCCGGCGGTAGCCAAAATTAAAAGGGTTAGCAATCATGAAAGTAGCCAATTACGCCGATACCCAGCCCACCGAAGAGGTGCCCGGAGTATTCAAGCGCGAGGTTATCACCGCCAGGGACGGGGCGCCCAACTTCTGCATGAGGGTCTTTGAGGTCAAAACAGGCAGTTCCACCCCCAACCACTCCCACCCCTGGGAGCACGAGGTATTTGTCCTGGCCGGGCGGGGGGTGGTGGAGAGCAAAGAGGGAGAGAGCCCCATAGCCAGGGGCAGCGTCGTCTTTGTCGCCCCCGACGAACAGCACTGCTTTAGAAATACCGGCAACGAGGTGCTCCGCTTCATCTGCCTCATCCCGATACAGGAGTAACCACAGTTTTTCGCCAACTGGACAAAAGGGTATTGA
>DAOUMQ010000012.1:0-2627 GCA_034410425.1 Dehalococcoidales bacterium
CTGGCCTGGGCGATGGCCTGTACCGTGGTGCCGTAGCGCCGAGCGATAGAGTACAGGGTGTCACCCCTGCGCACGGTGCTTGACTAAGCACTTGCTACTAATCACCTCCCTTAACACAGACTAACCGCCGCCAATCACCGTATCCAAAACGATAATCTCTTCCACATCGGGAGCCATCTGCCCCCCCGATGAGAAACGGACTTTTATTTTTCGCTCCATATCTATTCACTCCAGTATTCATTAGCAGAAAAGACGCAGGCTGTCAAATCAAAGATATTGACAATGCCACAGATGGGGGCTAGACTCAAAGTCCCGATATAAAACAGGGTTAAAAGGAGCAAGCATCATGGCGAAATCTAAGGCAAAATTTGAATTGTATAAAAGCAAGAAGAATAAGAAAGTTTACTGGAGGCTGGTGCACATTACGACCGGGGATATAATTGCTGATTCGGGTCAGGGCTATACCGCCAAGGCTAGCGCGAAAAAAGGCATTAGTTCGGTAAGGAAAAACGTCCCCGGTGCCCCCATTGTAGAAGTGCCTGACAAATAATGGTCGGGGTGGGCGGATTTGAACCGCCGACCTCATGGTCCCAAACCATGCGCGCTACCCACTGCGCTACACCCCGCATCACAGAGTATAGCAAGGCTGGGATTAGGGGTCAATGCGAGGATGGAGTGTGGGTTATTCCCGGCAGTCGGGGCAGTTATCAAAGGCGTCTGCGGGCAGGTTAGCCTTTTCCCTTATATACTCCAGCTGTTTCTCGGGAGCCCAGTAGTTGCCGCAGGTCTTACACTTCTTCAGCTTGAACTCCATCTTATTGTTAGGCCAGTAGATGTACCTGGTATCACCGATATCCTCGAACCTTATAGCATCTACCGGACAGACATAGGCGCAGGAGCCACAGCCGATGCAGACCTCTGAAGGTTCATAGAAGGGGGTAGCCAGCGCCCGGTCGACCCCACGATTGACCAGACTGATGGCGGAAACGCCGACGACTTCTTGGCACACCCGGACACACAAGGCGCAGAGCATGCACTGGTTATCGTCCAGCTTGAAGCTAGTTTTTTCAACTCCCAGCTCCTTAGCCAGCTCTTTTATCGCCTGGTTGTTGGGGCACCTGGCTAAGAGCAGCTCCATTATCATCTGGCGGTTGGCGGCGATTCTCTCCGAGTTGGTCTTTACTTTAAGCCCATCGGCCACCTCATAGAGGCAGGAGACGACCAGCCTTTCCCGCCCGTTACGGGTAACCTCGACCAAGCAGAGGCGACAGGCACCGTAGGGGGTTACCTCCTCATGATGGCAGAGACTGGGGATGTAGATGTTATTCTCTCTGGCCACCTCCAGTATGGTCTTCCCCTCTTCGGCTTGCACCTTGCGGCCATCAATTGTCAGTGTAACCATTTCTCCCCGCTTTTACTTCCTTATTATCGCCCCGAGATTGCAGACATCGTAGCAGGCGCCGCACTTTATACACTTCTCCTGGTCTAACACCACCGGCTTCTTCTTGCCCATATCGGTTATCGCCTCCACCGGGCAGGCCTTAACGCAGAGCCCGCAGCCGGGGCACTTCTCCTCGTCGATGCTGTAGGTGACCAGCTCCCGGCAGACGCCGGCGGGGCACCGCTTATCTTTGATGTGGGCTTCGTACTCATCCCGGAAATAGCGTATAGTGGTCAATACCGGATTGGGGGCGGTGCTGCCCAGAGCGCAGAGGGAGCTATCGGCCAGTGTTGCCGAGAGGCGTTCCAGCAGTTCAATGTCCCCTTCTTTGCCCTTCCCTTCGGTAATGTCGGTCAGTATCTGGCTCATCCTCTTCAAGCCCTCGCGGCAGGGGACGCACTTGCCGCAGGACTCGCCCTCAAGGAAACTGACAAAGTACTTGGCTATATCCACCATGCAGCTGTTCTCGTCCATGACAATCATGCCGCAGGAGCCCATCATCGAGCCGACCTTGGTGAGCTGGTCAAAGTCTACCGGCAGGTCAAGCGAGCTCTCCGGGATACAGCCGCCGGAGGGCCCACCGGTCTGCACCGCCTTGAACTTTTTATTATCGGGGATGCCGCCGCCGACATCGTAGATAATTTCCCTCAAGGTGATGCCCATGGGGACTTCCACCAGGCCGGTGTTGTTAATCTTGCCCACCAGCGAGAAAATCTTTGTCCCTTTGCTACTTTCGGTGCCTACCTCGGCGTACCAGTCGGCGCCGTTTTTGATTATCAATGGGACGTTAGCCCAGGTCTCCACATTGTTGAGGTTGGTCGGCTGTTCCCATAGTCCCTTCTCCGCGGTGTGGACATACTTAGCCCGGGGTTCGCCCACTTTGCCTTCCAGCGAAGCCATCAGCGCCGTTGATTCGCCGCAGACGAAAGCCCCGCCTCCACGGCTTATCTTGACGCTGAAGTCAAAGCCAGAACCGAGGATATTCTTGCCCAGAAGCCCCAGCTCCTCGGCCTGCTTGATGGCTATCCCGGCGTTTCTTACCGCCAGCGGGTACTCGTTGCGGACATAGATATAGCCCTGGTGGCTGCCGATGGTATAGGCGCCGATGAGCATTCCCTCCAGGACGCTGTGGGGGTTGCCCTCCATCAGGCTCCGGTCCATAAAGGCGCCGGGGTCTCCCTCATCG
>DAOUMQ010000013.1:0-4066 GCA_034410425.1 Dehalococcoidales bacterium
ACGGCAGGCGGTGCCGCCGCAGACCGATATGCAGGTCTGGCTGAGGTCTTTCTCAGCCAGTATCGCTTGGCGCCGGCCCTCCAGCTCCTGGGGGCTTTCCATTCTTTTTTCCAGTAGTTTTCTGACCTGCTCTACCATGTCACCTTACCTCGCCTTTAGCGGTATTTCTTCAAGACGCGGTCAAGCTTATCGGGGCTTACCTTGCTCTCGTACTTGCCGTCGACGACCACCACCGGGCCCAGGGCACAGCAGCCCAGGCAGTTGACGGCTTCCAGGGTGAACCTCATATCCTCGGTGGTCTCGCCGGGCTTGATGCCGTAGTCCCTCCCCATCTTTTCCACCAACCGGCGCCCCCCCTTGACGTGACAGGCGGTGCCCAGGCAGACAGTCACCAGGTGGCGGCCTCTGGGCTTCAGGGTGAAGGCGCGGAAGAAGGTGGCTACGCTGAAGACCTGGCTTAAAGGGATATCCAGCTTCTGGCTGATTTTTACCATCACGTCCTGGGGCAGGTAATCAAACTGGGCCTGGATATCCTGGAGCAGGGATATTATCTGCTCTTTCTTATCGGCGTAGCTGTCAATAAGGGAGTCTACCTTTTCCGTGTAGCTCTCTATGGTAGCCTTCACCTTGGGGAAATCAAGGGTAACCTCCATCGGCTAAACCTCCTTAACTGCCTAACTTCATACTACTCTTTTGAAAGCCCGTCTCCATCCGTTATCACGCCCGTTTTTACTACCGAAACCGCTCCATTTGGGCAGGTAGGTTACACGGCGGCTCTCACCGTTTTACGGGGTGCTGGTGGGTGACTTGACGCAGGTGATTATACCTGTAGAGGCAAAACCGAGCCGGTGATTTCTACCCTTGAAGGGGCTATCCGGCTCTGCTATGATTAGACAAGGGGATTATAAGCCTATGAGTAGCATTAGCGTTCTTCTTGCCGAAGACCATGTCATCACCCGGGAGGGTATCCGCCGGCTTCTTGAGAATGAGAAGGGCTTGGCGGTAGTAGGCGAGGCGGGCGACGGCGAGGAAGCGGTGCAGATGGCCACCGAGCTCAAGCCCGACGTGATCATCATGGACATCGCCATGCCCAAGCTCAACGGCATCGAGGCCACCAGGCAAATCAAGCTGATTCATCCCCGCACGGCGGTGCTCATCTTGAGCGCCTACGATGACGACGAATACGTCTTTGCCCTGCTCAAAGCCGGCGCCGCCGGTTATCTCTTGAAGAGCGTCAGCGGCGACGAGCTTACCCGCGCCGTTCAGGCGGTCTATAAAGGCGAGCCGGTCCTCGACCCCATAGTCGCCCGCAAGGTGGTTAACTACTTCCGTCTGCCGGGCAAGGCGCCGGGGCTGGAAAAAGCCGCCGAGCACCTCAGCAACCGGGAGATGGATATCATCAAGCTGGCGGCCAAGGGCATGACCAATAAGGACATCGCCGATAAGCTCCACCTCAGCAACCGCACCGTCGAGGGCCACCTGAGGACTATCTTCAACAAGCTGGGGGTCGGCTCCCGCACCGAGGCGGTGCTCTACGGCTTGAGAAAGGGCTGGCTCAGCCTGGAGGAACTGCCTTAGACCCTCTTTTCAACTCCAGGATAGCGGGGTAGAAGCATATGGCCCAGAGTCTATTAAGTTCAGAAATGCTGGTCAAGATTATTGACGGCTCTTCCATTCCCTCGTTTGTCATCAACAAACAGCACCAGGTCACCCACTGGAACACCGCCATCGAAGCCCTTTCCAAGATAAAGAGGCAGGATATAGTCGGCACCAACGGGCAGTGGCGGGCGTTTTACGCCGAAAAGAGGCCGGTCATGGCCGACCTGATAGTCGATGAAGCCGATGAAAGAGAAATCGAAGCCCATTACCAGGGCAAATGCCGGAAATCTCGCCTCATTGACGGCGCCTATGAAGCCGAGGACTTTTATACCGACCTCGGCGGCAACGGCAGGTGGCTCCACTTCGCGGCCAGTCCCATCAGAGATAGCAAAGGAGAAATAATAGGCGCCATAGAGACCCTGGAAGATACCACCGAGCGGAAGCGCGCCGAGGAAGCGCTGCACGAGTCGGAGAAGAGCTTCCGGGCTCTGTTTGAGGGGGCCTATGACGCCATCTGGGTCCACGACCTGGAGGGCAACATCCAGACGGCCAATAAGGCGGCGGCCAAGCTCGGCGGCTACCCCGTAGCCGAGCTGGTGAGGATGAATGTAAAGTCTTTCTTAAGCGATGAGAGCCTGAAGCTGGCCAGAGAGGTGAGCCGCAAGCTGATGGAAAACAAGCCCATAGACCTCCCCTACGAGTTGAGGCTGGTCAGGAAGGACGGCTCCGAGGCGATATGCATGGTCTCCACCAACCTGGTCACCAGCGACGGCGAGCCCAGGGGTTTTCAGAACATCGCCAGGGATGTGACCCAGGAGAAGCGGATGCAGGAAAATTTGCGCTATTACCTGCAGGAGATTACCCGGGCCCAGGAGGAGGAGCGCAAGCGCATCGCCCGCGAGCTTCATGACGATACCGCCCAGCTCCTGGGCTCCCTTTCCAGGCAATTGGACAACTTCTCCCGCAAAAAGCAGGACCTCACCCCCGAAGACGTCTCCTTTATCAAAGACCTGCAGACCCAGCTTAATAGCGGGGTGCAGAGCGTGCACCGCTTTGTCCAGGACCTGCGCCCATCGCTGCTGGACGACCTGGGCCTGATACCGGCCTTGAGGTCGCTGATGAAAGACCTCCAGGAGTACGACGGCATAGCTACCAGCCTGAGGGTAGTCGGCGGCGAAAGGCGTTTTCCACCCGAATTCGAGTCGCTGCTCTTCCGCATAGTCCAGGAGGCGCTTAACAATATCCGCCGGCACGCCCAGGCCCCCGAAGCCAGCGTGGTCATCGATTTCAGCGGGGACAAGGTGAAGGTAACCATCAGCGATAACGGGCGTGGGTTCGCCCTATCGGGAAGGGTGGACGACCTTCCCCGCAGCGGTAAGCTGGGGCTGGTGGGAATGCAGGAGCGGGCGCGGCTGCTGGGAGGCACCCTTAAGGTGCAGTCGACACCGGGCAAGGGCACTACCCTGATAGTAGAAGTGCCTGGCTAGACTGGCGCGGTACTTCAGTGGTGGGCGGTAGAGGACTCGAACCTCTGACCTCCTGCGTGTAAAGCAGATGCTCCTGTGCAGTTTCAATTAGCTTTGAGCCAAGAGCATCCCAAAGCTGCTGGAAGGTAGGGGAATCTGGTAAAGCAGGTGCCCTTTGTTTCATCCTTTTACCTCCTTATGCTGTATTATTTCCTTTATGTTATTAGATAATAGCTCTGTCAATACTACAAATCAAGCAACCATTGCACAAAAGCCTCTTTTGTGACCCACGTATAACAATCCAAGCGATTGTGCACCCTCATACCACTCATACCCTCCACACCTAGGACACTGCTGACCAGACATATTCCGTTAGACCTCCTAGCTGGTAGCCTTGAGAAGTTAAATCGGGCGACTAAGTTTAGGGAGCATCTTTAATTGCTCCATTCGCCATCCCAGGTTATTAGTATGTCCGTAACTGTTCCCATGCTCTCCCAGACGGTACTCCATCCGGGTTCAGGAAAGAGGCTAACCGGAATGTACTGTTGTCCTACTTGTATGTCTACAATCGTGTCGCAGTTTGTGGGTCCCTAGCCTCCTACTACGCCTGTATCATCTATATAGACTAAACCTCTGTCGGTCGTCTGGAACGCGTTTAAGGCATGTCCGATTCCGGACAGTTCCACTGATACGTACGCACATCTGATACCCGCCATTATATTCTCTAAGAAGGAACTTAGGTTACTTCTAAATTATGCCCGCCCCTTTGAGCTTCTTAAGCTTGGAAGGTTCGAACCCCATATACTTGAGGTAGATGTCCTCATTGTCATAGCCCACCGGTCGGCATACCCACTTTGTCCTTATGGGCGTTTCGGTCATTTTGTGTTGCGCCTGAGCGACAACCAGCTCTCCGTAAACGGGGTCTTTGACAGGAGTGAACATTCCCCGCTCTAACCAGTTAGCATCTTCCATCGCTTCCTGGGGAGAACAGACCGGTGCCA
>DAOUMQ010000014.1:0-6696 GCA_034410425.1 Dehalococcoidales bacterium
GATAATCTCCTTGCTATCGGAGCACACGGCTAAAGAAGACATTGCCTATGGCATAAGCAAGGCGATTGCCCGCAGGGTGGTCGGCATGGGGGCGGGGGGGCAAATAGGCTATAACGAGCCCATAATCTTCTCCGGAGGGGTAGCCCGCAATATCGGGGTGGTTAGGGCGCTTGAGGAGGAATTAGGCAAGAAAGTGGTCACCCCCAAGGAGCCCCAGATAACGGCTGCCCTGGGCGCGGCTATCTTTGCCGCAGAGCGTAGGCAGTAGACCCCTAGCTCTAAGGTGAGCCGCCCCCTCAATATCAGATTATACGGCAATATACCACAGTATTTTTCCGCTAAATACCCTCTTTAAGGCAAGCGCTTTCACTTAAATATGGCAAATCTTACTATTAGACTATTGACAAAACAGGAAAGATATGTTAGTATATGGTATACGGTAACCGTTTACCGCATTATAACAGGGTTGGAGATATAGATGAAGCGGATTTACATCAAGGAAGAGGTCTGCACCGGCTGTAGGCTTTGCGGGGTTTACTGCCAGGTGGAGCACTCGCAGTCCAAGGACATAATCAAGGCCTTCAAGAGGGAATCTCCCCGACCTTTGCCGCGCTTGTCGGTTGAGGTCAAAGATATCGTCTCCCTCTCTCTGCAGTGCCAACACTGCGACGAGCCGCCTTGTGTCTATGCCTGCCTCACCGGTGCCCTGCAGAAAGACCCGGAGAGTGGTATCGTTTCCCTTGATGAGGAGAAGTGCATCGGTTGCTGGATCTGCCTTTTAGCCTGTCCTTTCGGCGCTATCGGGCAGGATATAGAACGGGGGAGAATCGCCAAGTGCGATTCCTGCCCGGAGCACGATATTCCCGTTTGCGTGGCTAACTGCCCTAACGAGGCGTTGGTGTACCTGGAGGCGAGGAGATGATTGCCATAATCGACTATGGCGCGGGGAATCTGCGCAGTGTGGTTAATGCCGTCGGCAAGTTGGGCTACCGGCCGGAGGTGACCAATAGCCCCGCCGACCTGCTCAACGCCCGGGCGGTCATCCTGCCCGGGGTCGGCGCCGCCGCTGATACCATGAAAAACCTGCGGGAGCTGGGGCTGACCGGCCCCATTCAGCGCTTTGTTGCCCAGGGCCGGCCCTTCCTCGGTGTCTGTATCGGCCTGCAGGTCCTCTTTACCGCCACCGAAGAAGGCGGTGAGCATGAGTGCCTGGGCATCATTCCCGGGCGGGTCAAGAAACTGCCGGCGGGCTTAAAGATTCCCCACATGGGCTGGAACCAGGTAAGGCAGAAGGTTTCGCATCCGGTGTTTAAGGACATACCCGACGGGGCCAACTTCTACTTCGTCCATAGCTATTACGTTGAGCCTGATGACAAATCGCTAATTGCCGGCGAGACCGAATACGGCGTACCTTTTTGTAGCCTGATTGCCCGGGGCAACCTGGTGGCGACCCAGTTTCACCCTGAGAAGAGCGGGGAAGTTGGGCTTAAAGTCTACGCCAACTTTTTAGAGATGGTGCTTAAATGAAGACGAAGTATCTGATTATCGGCAACTCAGCCGGCGGCATCGGCGCCGTTGAGGCCACCCGTGGGGTGGATAAGAAGGGCGCAATCACCATCATCTCCGATGAGCCCTATCCTGCCTATTCACGCCCGCTTATCTCCGAGCACCTGGCCGACGGCCTGCCCCTGGAGAAGATGCTCTTCCGCCCGGCCGACTTCTATGAGAAGAACAATGTTCAGGCTATTTTGGGCCGGAAAGTAACCGGGCTTAATATCGATAAACGTAACGTTAGGCTCGAGGACGGCAGGACAATCACCTGGCAAAAGCTGTTGCTGGCTACCGGCGGCGTGCCGGTTATCCCTAAGGTAGAGGGCATCGATTTGAAGGGAGTCTTTACCTTCAACAGGCTTGACGATGCCAGGGCAATCGACGCGTTTTTAAAACCGGCGGCGAGGGCTGTGGTTATCGGTGGCGGTCTTATCGGGGTGAGCGCCACCGAGGCGCTGGTGAAGAGGGGGGTTGGGGTTAGCATTATTGAGCTGAAAGAGCGGATTCTAAACACCATCCTTGATGAAGAGGTCTCGGCTCTGGTGGCCAAGACCCTGGAGAAGGCTGGAGTTGACATAATAACCGAGCACACTGTCGCTGAGATTACCAGTAACTCAGGAGGCGATGTCACCAAGGTGACCCTCGACGACGGCAGACCAATACCCTGCAACCTGGTTATCATCGCTATCGGTGTTCAGCCGTGCCTTGAGCTGGTGGCCGGCACCAGGATAAAGACAAACCGTGGCATAGTCGTTGACCGCCATATGGCGACGTCTAACCCCGATGTTTATGCCTGCGGTGATGTTGCCGAGGCTTACGATTTCGTCTACGGCGAGAATAGGCTCACCCCGATCTGGCCCAACGCCTATATCGGGGGGAGGACGGCCGGACTTAATATGGCCGGTGTAAAGACCGAATATCCCGGGGGGACGGCCATGAACTCCCTGAAGTACTTCGGGCTGGCTGTCGTCTCGGCGGGGATAGTAACCCCTGATAATGGCTACGAAGTGCTCAGCCAGAGATACGATAGCAGTTACCACAAGGTCGTCCTAAAAGACGGGCTGGTGGTAGGCATGGTCTTTGCCGGCAACATTGAGAAATCGGGCATAGTCTTCGGGCTGATGAAGGACAGGGTAAACGTTGACGCTTTCAAGCCGGAGCTGGTGGCGGTCGATTTCGGCTTTGTCTCCCTTCCCGAGGAGATACGGCGGGCCAAATTAGAGCCGCCTTCAGAGCTGGCGGCGGCGGTCACTCCGGAACAGCCGGAAGAGATAGTCATGGGAGAGTAGGTTTAAGATGAAAGAGCTGAACCGGATAAATAACCCCTACGGCGAAGCCAAGGTAATTGACGCCTGTTCCATTTTCGGCGCCATGGATACCTCGGGGAAGAGGTTCTCCGGCGAGGGCGTCATCAGGGCTATTGCCAACATGCACCTCCGCGGCAACGGCCTGGGCGGGGGCTTTGCCGTCTACGGCTTATACCCGGAGTACGCTGACCTCTACGCCTTCCACATCATGTACCTGAGCCGGCAGGGGCGCCAGCGGGTGGAGGCGTTTTTAAAAGAGCGCTTTGACCTGGTCTACGACGAGGAAGTGCCGACCAGGGCGACACCGGCAATTACCGAGCCGCCGCTGGTATGGCGCTACTTTCTAAAGGTAGGCCGGCATAGCCGGCAGCAACCAGAGGACGACTATGTCGTGGAGCGGGTGATGGAGATAAACACCCAATTAGAGGGCGCCTTTGTCTTCTCCAGCGGCAAGGATATGGCCGTTTTCAAGGGGATGGGCTACCCTGAGGAGATAGCCGATTATTTCTGCCTGGAGCAGTACCAGGGCTACCTCTGGACCGCCCACGGCCGCTTCCCGACCAATACTCCCGGCTGGTGGGGTGGGGCGCACCCCTTTAACATACTGGACTGGACGGTGGTCCATAACGGCGAGATTTCTTCCTACGGCATAAACCGGCGCTACCTGGAGCAGTTCGGCTATCACTGCACCATGCAGACCGATACCGAGGTGGTGGCTTATGCCGTCGACCTGCTGATACGTAAGCACAACCTGCCGGTAGAAATTGTGGCCAAAATACTGGCGCCTCCTTTCTGGGATGATATTGAGCGCCGTCCTCCGCAGGAGCAGAGGCTGCTCAGGACACTGCGCCAGGTATACGGCGGCCTGCTCTTAAACGGGCCTTTTACGGTGATTATTGCCCATCAGGGTGAGATGATCGGGCTGACCGACCGCATCAGACTGCGCCCGCTCACCGTTGGAGTAAAGGACAACGTGCTTTACCTCTCCTCAGAGGAATCGGCTATCCGCCTGATTTGCCCCGACCTGGACCGGGCCTGGATCCCGATGGGCGGCGAGCCTATTATCGGCAAACTGGGGAAACCATTATCGGCACAGCCAGTAGCTGCCGGGGAGAAAATATAAAATGCTAGCCAAGAGGATTATTCCCTGCCTGGATGTCAAAGGAGGGCGAGTGGTCAAGGGGACCAGCTTCGTCCAGCTGCGCGATGCCGGCGACCCGGTGGAGCTGGCCGGCTTCTACTACAAGGAGGGCGCCGACGAGCTGGTCTTTCTGGATATAACGGCTACCCCTGAGGGACGCGACACCATGGTTGATGTTGTCGAGCGCATCTCTGAAGAGGTTTTCATGCCGCTTACCGTTGGCGGCGGACTGCGCAGCATCAAAGATATGCGGCGTATGCTGCTGGCCGGGGCGGACAAAGTCTCGATAAACACCGCCGCCGTGCTTGAATCCAACCTGATTAGAGAGGGGGCCGAAAAGTTCGGCAGCCAGTGCATCGTTGTCGCCATAGACGCCAAACGAATAGAGAACAACCAGCAGCCCCGCTGGGAGGTCTATATCTATAGCGGTCAAGAGTTCACCGGCATTGATGCCGTTACCTGGGCAAAAAGGGCGGTGGAGCTTGGCGCCGGGGAGCTGTTGCTTACCAGCATGGACGCCGATGGGCATAAGGCGGGGTATGACATTGAGCTTACCCGCGCCATCTCCGAGGCGGTGAGCGTGCCGGTTATCGCCAGCGGCGGCGCCGGCACCCTGGAAGACCTTTATCAGGCCCTGGCTTCAGGCAAGGCTGACGCCGTCCTTGCCGCCAGCATCTTCCATTACGGGAACTACTCTATCAGGGATACTAAGGAGTATTTGGCCAAGAAGGGAATACCGATACGGCTTTAGGGAAGAGACGATGAAGACCTATCTTTCGCCGAAATTTTTAATAGAACGGGACCCGGAGCGCTGTATCCAGTGTCAGGTGTGCGTCAACCAGTGCACCTTCGATACTCACTACTATGACGCCGAGGACGACGAGGTGCGCAGCCGCGATGAGAACTGCGTTGGCTGCCAGCGCTGTGTCGTTTTCTGCCCCACCCGGGCGCTGACCATCAGGGAAAACCCCACCGAATACAGGCAGAACTATAACTGGCGCCCCGAGGTCATTGGGGACATCACCAAGCAGGCGGAGAGCGGTGGGGTGCTTCTCACCGGCATGGGCAGTGATAAGGGCTACCCTATCTACTGGGACCACCTGGTGCTCAATGCCAGCCAGGTGACCAACCCGTCTATAGACCCGCTGCGTGAGCCGATGGAGCTTACCACCTATCTGGGGCGCAAGCCGGACAGGGTAGAGCTTAACCCCGATTCCTCTCTGAAAACGGAATTAGCTCCCCAGGTCAGGCTGGAGGTGCCGGTGATGTTCGCCGCCATGTCCTACGGGGCGGTGAGCCTTAATGTCCATGAGTCTCTGGCCAGGGCGGCTACCGAGATGGGCACCCTCTGGAACACTGGCGAGGGAGGGCTTCACCCCAAACTGTATAAGTATGGTAAAAACACCATTGTCCAGGTGGCATCGGGGCGCTTTGGCGTCCACCCCGATTACCTTGATGTCGCCCAGGTGGTTGAGATTAAGATTGGTCAGGGGGCCAAGCCCGGTATCGGCGGCCACCTGCCGGGGGAGAAGGTGAGCGCCGAGGTCTCCACAACCAGGATGATTCCCCTGGGCACGGATGCCCTATCGCCGGCGCCCCAGCACGATATTTACTCTATTGAAGACTTATCCCAGCTCATCTACGCCTTAAAGGAGGCGACCAACTATACCAAGCCGATATCGGTGAAGATAGCCGCCGTCCACAACTCAGCGGCTATTGCCAGCGGCATGGTCAGGGCCGGGGCCGATATTATCGTCCTCGACGGGCTTAGAGGGGCTACCGGGGCTGCCCCCAAGGTCATCCGCGATAACGTCGGTATCCCCATTGAGCTGGCACTGGCCTCGGTGGATAGCCGCCTGAGGCAGGAGGGCATACGCAACCAGGCATCAATCGTCGCCTCCGGCGGCATCAGGAACAGCGGCGACGTGGCCAAGGCAATCGCCCTCGGCGCCGATGCCGTCTATATCGGCACGGCGGCTCTGGTCGCCCTCGGCTGTACCATCTGCCAGCAGTGCCATACCGGCAAGTGCGCCTGGGGAATCTGTACCACCGACCTTGCCCTGACCAAGAGGGTCAACCCCGACATCGGCGCCCGCCGGCTGGCCAATCTCCTCCGCGGCTGGAGCCTGGAACTCAAGGATATGCTGGGCGGTATGGGCGTTAACGCTCTGGAGAGCCTGCGCGGCAACCGCCTGCACTTAAGGGGGGTCGGGCTTACCGATACCGAGCTGGAAATCCTGGGAGTTAGAATGGCAGGAGGCTAGAAATGACCAAGAAGACTAATAATAGCGTGGTAAAGATAGATGCCACCTCCTTCTCATTGTCAGCCGTTTCAGCGAAAATCGCAGAAATCTGCTCAAACCCCTCTTTTTTGGCTGCGCTGGCAAAGAAAGTATAGCGTGTTCTAGCTTGAGATTCGCCAGCAAAAGCCGCCAACAAATTCTTTTCAGTTCTACTACCCTTCAACTCCATGGATTCTAGACTCCTAACAGCCTAGGCATCTGTCAAAAGGCACATAAAAACAATTCCATCAACAAAACTTCAAACCAAAGTTCAACCTATATATAAGGGGGGGTCTAGTCGCTCAGAGAGCAAGAGAAATAAAGTGTTATAGCCTTGAAACCCAAATAACTTCTTGCAAGTGAACCATTCCATGTTAATTGCAGGCGTTGACGATGCAGGACGAGGCTCAGTAAT
>DAOUMQ010000015.1:0-2610 GCA_034410425.1 Dehalococcoidales bacterium
AGCTGAAAAGCCTGCCGGTGGCGATAGCGGCCACGGTAGTATTCGGCGGGGCCCTGGCTGGCGCCGCCATTCACTATATCCGTTATGTTCCCTCGCCGGGGGCGTCTGCGCCCATTAGCCTGGTCATAGCCAGTCTGCTCCTGGCCGCCTGTGTCAGCGGCTACGTCTTCCTGCTCTGGCTGGTCTGGGGGACAAGGCGCCGGCGCTCTTAAAATCGTGGTAGAATGTATTTTAATGGATAGAGAAAGATTCGAGCGGTTGGTGGCCAGGGCGGTGGAAAGCCTGCCCGCCGAGTTTGGCGCCCGCCTTGAAAACGTCGACGTGGTCGTCGAGGACTGGCCCGACCAACACCAAATGGAGGGGCTTGGCTTGAGGGACAGGCGGGCCCTGCTCGGGCTCTATGAAGGCGTCCCCTTGACCGAGCGGGGCGGGCACTACGGTATGGTGCCGCCGGATAAGATAACCATCTTTCAGAAGCCGATTGAGGCCCAATGCCGGGACGAGGCTGAGACTATAGCCGAGATACAAAAGGTAGTCCGCCACGAAATAGCCCATCACTTCGGCATCGGCGATGGGCGCTTAAAACAGCTGGAGAGGGACTAGCTCCCTGACCATGTAGTCTCCCTGCAGTTGGTAGCCGAACTCGGTGCGGTAGTATTCCCTGGCGCCGACGCCGCTTAAGATTATCATTTCCGGCGCTTTGAATTCCTCATGAGCAATTCGCTCCGCCTCCCGGAGCAGGGCTTTGCCCAGGCCCTTGTGCTGGGCGGCGCTTTCCTGCTGCTGGCTCAAAGGTACCTCGGGCCCGTAGACATGCAACTCCCTTACCAGGGCCGAATTCCCGCCCTCCTTGGGTTGAATCCTCAGCCGCAAAAGCCCGAACAGTGTTTCCCTCTCGTCCTCAAAAGAGAGGCAGATTTCCCTGCCCCCAGAGGCGGTATAGTCCATCCTCACCAGGCGGGGCTGGCCTATTTCCCAGCCGTCCCGCGCCCGGTGCCCGTACTCCCGGCAGCGGATGCACTGGCATTCAATTTCTTGCTGCTTCATGCGCTGCTTAATCACCCCTCGGAGCGAGTCCTTGCAGCCGGCGGTGATGTACTTGGCCGGGATGTCGCGTAGCACCCGCGATATGCGGACGTACTTGGGCACGATAGACTTGATAGCCACCAGCAGCTTGACCATGGTGCCGATTTCATAGGGCTGGTAGCGTTTTTGCTGGTACCACCTCTCCAGCTCGGTGCCCTCGACCACCATGGTAGGGTAGAGCTTCAAGCCGTCGGGGCGGAAGCGCTCGTCGTCAAAAAGCCGGCGGGAGAGCTCCAGGTCGTGCTCCGGAGTGGAGCCGGGCAGCCCCGGCATCCAGTGGTAGTGCACCTTAAAGCCGTGCTGGCGGAGCAAAGCGGTGGCTTTGACCACGTCTTCAACCTTGTGCCCTCTTTTTACCAGCCGGTAGATTTCATCGTCTAAAATCTGGACGCCCAGTTCCACCCTGGTGGCGCCGAACTCAAGCATTCTTTCAATGTCCTCCTGCCGGCACCAGTCGGGCCTGGTCTCGATGCAGAGCCCGGTGCAGCGGTGGGCCGCCGTCTGGTTGAGCCTCTTGGCCTCTTCCAGGTCGGCTGATTCCCGGTTGTTCAGGCCGTCGAGGCAGTCCTTGATAAACTGGTATTGGTAGTCCTCGGGGTAAGCCAGGAAGGTGCCCCCCATCACTATCAGCTCGACCTTGTCGGTGGGGTGCCCCATATCGGAGAGGACCTTTAGCCTCATCCTGACCTGCTTTTTGGCATCAAAGCCGCACCTAATCGCCCTCAGCACCGCCGGCGATTCCGGGGTGTAGCTCTGAGGAATAGCTGAGTAGGTAGGGCAGTATACGCACTGGCCGGGGCATTTCCGCGGCTGGGTCATCACCGCCACCGGGGTAACGCCGGATATAGTCCTTGCAAATTTCTTCATCTTGTGCCATAAACAGTTTAGCAGATTAAAACTATAAATAGAAACATATTTTATATCTTTTCCCGCCCACCGCCCTTTTAAGGAAGGGGACGAGATAAGAGGAAGGTTTTAGGGTCTTCTTTCCCACCCTGCGGGGTAAATCCCCCTCAATCCCCCTTTTCCAAAGGGGGGGAGTCTAATGGGGCTTTAGCCTTTGAGGGTGGGTAAGGGTGGGAAGTAGAACGCCCGTTAAAATTGGGGTGGGGAAAAGAGAGTCGTAAGAGAGGCGAAGCCTCTTTTGGGCGGGTTGGGTGGGAAGCAAGACGAAAGGGGGAGGGGTGAATAGAGAAATCTTTGACCAGATAGCCCCTAGTTGGTATAACTTCCGCCACTGGTCTATATTCCGCACCGAATTAGAGGCGCTGGCACGCCGCTGGCAAAAAGGCAGGCTTTTGAACCTGGGCTGCGCCCACGGGCCGGACTTCCTACCCTTCAAAGAGAGCTTTGAGTTATATGGGGTGGACTTCTCCGCCGAGATGCTAAAGTTCGCCGAGAAGTACGCTAAGAAGTTCGGCTTTACCGTTGAGCTGACGCTGGCTGATGTTCGCAAGCTGCCCTATCCCGATGAAAGCTTTGACTGGGCGATAGCGGTGGCGACCTATCACCATATCAAAAAGG
>DAOUMQ010000016.1:0-2389 GCA_034410425.1 Dehalococcoidales bacterium
ATTACTCCCAGCCGGTGCTCCTGGAGCCAATCCGCTTTCCTGAGCCGGTGCTGGCAGTGGCCGTTGAGCCCAAGACCAGGGCTGACCAGGATAAACTGGGCAAAGCCCTGCAGAGGCTGACCGAGGAAGACCCTACCTTCAGGGTGACCTACGACCAGGAGGCGGGGCAGACGATTATTTCCGGTATGGGCGAGCTTCACCTGGAGTTTCTGGTGAGCAGAATGGTCAGTGAGTTCGGGGTGGAGGCCAAGGTGAGTAAGCCCAGAGTCGCCTATAAAGAGACTATCACCGTGCCGGTGGAGGCGGAAGGCAAGTTCATCCGCCAGAGCGGCGGACGCGGCCAGTACGGGCATGTCCTTATCCGGATTGAGCCGATGGAGCGGGGCGGCGGCTTTCAGTTTGTCGACCGCATTAAAGGGGCGGCTATTCCCAAGCAGTATGTCCTGGCCGCCGAGGTCGGTGTTAAGGAGGCTATGGAGACCGGCGTGGTGGCTGGCTACCCGGTGGTCGATATCAAAGCGACCCTCTATGACGGCAGCTATCACGAGGTTGACTCTTCGGACATAGCCTTTAAGATGGCGGGGTCAATGGCGCTGAGGGACGGCGTGGTTAAAGCCAAGCCCGTCCTCCTGGAGCCGATTATGAAAATGGAAATAGTTGCACCGGAGCCGCCTCTTGGTGATATAATGGGTGACCTTAATTCAAGACGGGGACATATAGAATCTGTCGGGGCGCACGACGGGATGTCGGTTATTCGCGCCCTGGTACCCCTGGCCGAGACCTTTGGCTATGCCACCAATTTAAGGTCGTTGACCCAGGGCCGGGCGGCTTATTCCCTGGAGTTCCACAGTTATGAGGAACTGCCGGCGGAGCTGGCTGACCAGGTAAGCGGCAAGGCGGCGGTCAGGTAAAAGAGGTTTATAATATGCCGAAGCAGAAGATTCGTATCAAACTTAAGGGTTACGACCACAAGATTCTCGACCTGTCGGTAGAGCAGATTGTGGCCGCCGTGGAGAGGACGGGAGCCGTGGTCGTGGGACCGGTGCCTTTGCCCACCCGTATTCAGAAGTTCAGCGTTATCCGCTCCCCCTTCATCGATAAGGACTCGCAGGAGCAGTTCGAAATCAGGACGCATAAGCGCCTGATTGATATTGTCGAGATGACGTCTAAGACCATAGACGCCTTAAGCAGTTTAAATCTGCCCTCAGGGGTGGAAATAGATATCAAGTTATAGGATTTTAAAGATTATGGTTCAAGGTATAATCGGACGAAAGCTGGGCATGGGGCAGGTGTTCGCCCAAGATGGCCAGGCGGAGGCAGTAACCGCTATTGAGGCCGGCCCCTGCGTGGTGACCCAGGTCAAGACCAGAGATAAAGAAGGCTATAACGCCGCCCAGCTCGGCTTTGGCCAGGCGAAGCGGCTCAACTCCCCCCAGAAAGGGCACCTCAAGGAGCTGGGGCAGTTTGAGTATCTTCGCGAGTTCAGGGTGGCTGATACCAAGAAGATTAAGGTTGGCGATAAGATTAACGCGGGGCTGTTCAAAGAAGGCGACCTGGTTGATATCAGCGGGGTCTCCAAGGGCAAGGGCTTTGCCGGGGTGGTAAAGCGGCACGGTTTTGCCGGCGGGCCCAAGACCCACGGGCAGTCCGACCGCCACCGCGCCCCGGGCTCGATAGGGGCGACTACCTCACCGGGCCGGGTGCTCAAGGGCAAGCGGATGGCGGGACATATGGGTAATAACCGGGTGACGGTCCGTCACCTGCAGGTATACAAAGCCGACCCGGAGCGCAACCTGTTATTGGTCAAGGGAGCCGTTCCCGGAGCCAAGAACGGGCTATTGCTCATAGAGAAGCTGGGGGGAAGTTAAAGTGGAAGTGCCGGTCTATAACACCAGCGGCGAGGTGGTTAAAAACATTGAGCTGAGCGATAGCGTTTTTGCCGTGCCCTTTAACCAGGCGGTGGTGCACCAGGCAGTGGTCAGGCAGCGGGCCAATGCCCGCCAGGGAACGGTCAGCACCAAAACTCGCGGCCAGGTCATCGGCTCGAGCGCCAAGCTGTACCGGCAGAAGCACACCGGCATGGCCCGGGCGGGCAGCCGGAGGTCGCCGCTGCGCCGTGGGGGCGGCATCACTTTTGGGCCTAAGCCGAGGAGCTACCGCCAGTCTATGCCCAAGAAGATGCACCGCCTGGCGATAAGGTGCGTCCTATCGGCCAAGGCCAGGGACGAAGAATTGAAGGTCTTGGAGGAAAGCAAGCTGAAGCAGCCCAAGACCAAGGAGATGGCCGGGGTCATGGCGGCGCTGGGGATAGACTCCTCAGCCCTTCTCGTTACCGGCAAGCCGGAAGAAAATGTATATAAGTCGGCCCGCAACCTGGCCGGGGTTAAGG
>DAOUMQ010000017.1:0-3249 GCA_034410425.1 Dehalococcoidales bacterium
GGACGTTCTCCGCCTTGGCCTGGTCGAAGAAAGCGCCGTTGCTGACGATGTAGCCGCCGCCCTTGGCGCAGGTATCAATGAGGTTCTTGACGTAGTCCTTCACCTGCTGGGGGGTGCCTATGGTCAGCAGGTCGGAGGGCACGTTGCCGAACAGGCAGGCAACCTTGCCCAGCGTCTTCTTGGTTTTGACCATGTCGCTCTGGTCGATCATCCACAGGGTCTTGCCCTTGGGCAAGTCGCTCATAACCTCCATACGCGTGGTCCAGTGCCCCTCAGCCGCCGGCATTGGTATGACCCCCTCATCAATCAAGCCCATCATCACCTTCCTGAAGGTAGGCCAGTAGAACTTCTTGAACTGGGCATCGGAGAGGAAGCCGTCGGCGCCTTTATGGAGAGGTATGAATATTACGGGGTGTCCGTTCATCTGAGCTGTGCCCACCCCCATCTTAATCATGATTGGGGTCAGCCTGTCCAGGGCTTCGAGGAGCTTGTCCGGCTGGCGGTACATATCCAGCATTACCCCTCTGGTGCCCCTGAGGGTGTCGCCAACTACATCAAAGGGTGCTTTGGTAAATCCGCTGGCCATGATCGGGAATCCGGCGGCGGTTATTTCGGCACTGAAGCCACCCATGGCTCCGGCCCATTTCAGGGCTTCGGCGCCGGCCTCAAAAAGCACCTTATAGGTGGCTTGAACAGGAGGCAGACCGAAGGGGACGAAGTTACCGGCAACGCCATACATCTCAAGTATGCCGGTGAGAGCCGGGAGCATCTGGAAACCGCCTAATTTGCCGAAGACACGCGGCAGGTAGCTATGGGTGAAGTAATTAGAGGGATCCTCAATTAAGGCGTCATACTCATCGGCCTTCATGTATTCACCTTCGTTAGCCTGGTATGACTGCTCCTTGGCCACCCCGTGGCCGGGCCAGGAATACAGCTTGTAGTCAAGGATCTCAAAGAATTTCCCGGGGCCGGGTACAGCCGCGCCCAGGTTTCCATCCGGTTTAAAGTCCACGACGAATTTCTTGAATGCCATGTTGCATTTTTCGTAGTCATACATGGCTTCATAGGGGGTTATTCCCGCATAATAAGCGGGGAAGAAGCTAGGAGCCACAAAAACCGGCACCCTGTCCGGCAGCTTCTTCATTTGAACGGCGTCTTTTATCCTGGTTATTCTCGCCTTGAATTCCTTCTCCGCCTGGGGACTGGAGAACTTAAGGTCTTTGCCCTCGGGGTCTTTCGGCGCTATCCACTTAGCAAAAAACTCTTCCTGCTTCTCATCCGATGTCATATCTACCCATTCTTTTGCCATTTTTATTACCTCCTGACCTTATCTACGCTTAAATTCTAATAAGATTATCACCCCGCCCCTATCCACTTTTTGGCCAGGGTAACTCCGGCCATAGCGTCTTTGCCGAAGGCATCGGCGCCGGTATACTTCCTTACCTCATCGGTAATCTGCCCGCCGCCAATCATGACCTTAACCTTGTCCCTTAAACCAGCCGCTTTCATGGCTTCTACAGTCTCTTTCATGGAATCAAAAGCCAGGGTAAGGAAGCCGCTCAAGCCGACAATGGGGGCGCCGCTCTCTTTTATCTTGTCAACAAACTTCTGTGCCGGAACATCCACGCCGAGGTCATAGACCTCAAAGCCGTTAACATCAAGCATAAAGACAACAATATCCTTGCCGATGTCATGTATATCGCCGGCAACGGTGCCAAAAACAACCTTGCCCAGCCGCTTGGTCCCCGCCTCCTTGGTCAGCTTGGGTTTAACCAGATCGGTCACCGCCTTCAGTATCTCCCCGGAGTAGACCAGGTCGGGGATGAAATACTCGCTATTGGCAAAGCGTTTGCCCACGGTCTCCATGCCTTTTCGGGCTTCGTCCAAAATCTTGAGTGGCTCTTCACCGGCACCCAGCTTGTCCTTAACAATCTTGAGAGCCTCTGCCTCCTTCAAATCAGCTAACGCGCTGGCTAAGTCTGCCGCCATTTTCTTTTACCTCCTTAAAATCTTAAATTGGACTATACTATCGGCTAGCCTTAATATAGCAACCTCATTTTAGCACCTCCCTATAGTTTACCTTACCCCCGTCTCCAGTTAAAGCTCCTCTATAGAAGGTTATGCCCTTGCTGATAATAGTCAAGGGCATCTAATGGTTATCCGGAGCGGTATATCAGTTTTAAAGCTACAGCCCCAGATAGGACTTCTTTATCAGCTCCTCTTTCAGAAGGTCTCGGCTTTTACCCTGAAGGGCGATCCGCCCGTTTTCCAAAACGTATGCCCGGTCAGATATCTCCAGGGTGTTCCGCACATTTTGCTCAACCAGCAGGATAGTAATCCCCTCGTCGCGCAGGGACTTTATGACCTCGAATACTTCCCTCATTAACCTCGGGGCTAGCCCATATGACGGCTCATCGAACATACACAGTTTTGGCCTGGCCATCAAACCCCGGCCCATAGCCAGCATCTGCTGTTCGCCGCCGCTTAACGTCCGGGCTAACTGCCTGGCTCTTTCTTTCAATATAGGAAATACCTTATAGACCAGTTCAAAGGTTTCCGTCCTGTGTTTCCAGGCCGCGGAGTTATAGTCGCCCATCTCCAGGTTTTCACGCACCGACATCTCGATAAAAAGTCTCCTGCCCTCGGGTATATGAGAAAGACCCAGGCTGACAATGCGGTGAGGTTCCATCCCGTCTATTCTCTGGCCCAGGAACTCCACACTACCCGAAGCCGGAACCAGCACACCGGATATAGTATCAAGCAGTGTTGTCTTACCAGCCCCATTGGCTCCAATCAGGGCCACTATTTC
Organism: Dehalococcoidales bacterium; assembly: GCA_034410425.1. Classification (GTDB taxonomy): domain Bacteria; phylum Chloroflexota; class Dehalococcoidia; order Dehalococcoidales; family BS750m-G39; genus DUEC01. Next base: position 2,810 of record DAOUMQ010000017.1, read on the forward strand.
CGCCTCTTTGATATCTAAGGAAACATCCCACAAGGCTTGAGACTTGCCGTAAAAAGTATTCAAGTTATCAACTTTCAGCATAAGCCAACTCCCCCAGGTATACCTCAATAACCTTCTTGCTGGTAGCTATCTCGTTCGGCGTTCCTTCGGCAATCTTCTCACCGTGGTGGAGGACTATAATTCGGTCGCACACCCCCATAATCGCCTTCATAACATGCTCAATCATAAAGATGGTAACCCCCCTCTTCCTGATTTTGGTTACCAGCTCCATAGCCTCGGCTGTCTCCGTGGAATTTAGACCCGCCATCAGCTCATCAAGCATTAATAGTTCCGCCTTGGTAGCCAGCGCCCTGGCCACCTCAACCCGCTTCTGGTTGACCAGGGTCAAGCCCCCGGCCGGAACTTCTTTCATTGCCGATAAGCCGACAAAGTCCAACAGC
>DAOUMQ010000018.1:0-3794 GCA_034410425.1 Dehalococcoidales bacterium
CTGGGTGGGGGGATTATGGTCATGGCTTCTTGCCTGCACCATTGACAAGCAATAGTATCAAGCCGTAGTATATTCAAAAGCAGTAACTAAAAACCTAAGGAGGCAACAAAGATGGCAGCAGTCCCCAAGAAACTAAGGTTCCTACTCTTCGGTAAGGGCCCCAAGTTCCACGCCACGGCGGCACTAGTCCTGGAGTTCCTCGGCTTAGCCTGTTTGATAGTGGGCATCGTCGGCAGCGTCATAGACGAAGGGCTCGGCATGTGGTGGCCAACCGATTGGTTCTTCGTGGCGATTGCGCTCTGGATATGGGCTCTATGGTCATGGCTGACGGCATACGTCGCCGCCAAGGACTAAGACAGCTTTAAGCCTCCCCTTCCCTGCGGTAGCCCTCCTCCTCAAGCTGCTCCATGAGGCGTGCGGCGCGCGGGTAACCGATGTGCAGGCGCCGCTGCAGGTAAGAGGTGGAGATATGGCTGTGTTCCTGCGCCAGCTGACGGGCGGCGTCCAGAAGCGGGTCCTCGGGGAAGACTCCCCTGCCAGTACCGGCGGCGGTAATCTCCTCTACCTTGAGCGGGATTGCCTCTTCCCTCTGCTGGCTGTTCCAGAAATAGACCAGCCTCTCCCGCTCGGCATCGGAGACAAAGCAACCCTGCAGGCGCTTGGGCGTCGCCGCCTCGGTGGGCATATAGAGCATATCGCCCCGGCCCAAAAGCTTCTCGGCGCCTCCCATATCAAGGATAGTCCTTGAGTCCACCTGGGAGGTAACGGCAAAGCTGATGCGGGTGGGGAAGTTAGCCTTAATCAGGCCGGTGACCACGTCCACCGATGGGCGCTGGGTAGCCACGATGAGGTGAATGCCGGTGGCGCGGGCAAGCTGGGCTAAGCGGCAGATGACGTGCTCCACCTCGTCAAAGCCGGCCATCATCAGGTCGGCGAGCTCATCAATGACCAGCACCAGATAAGGTAGTTTCTCGTCTCCCTCCCGGTTCTTGTTATAGCCCTCGATGTTGCGGGCGCCAGCGGTAGCCAGCGTTTGATACCGCTTGTCCATCTCCCTGTTGAGCCAGCGCAGCGTGCCCAATGCTTTCTGGGTATCGACGATGACCGGCACCGCCAGGTGAGGTATGCTGTTAAAGGTGGTCAGCTCCACCCTCTTGGGGTCAATCATGATAAAGCGCACATCGTTGGGGGTGGCGTGAAGCAGCAGGCAGCAGATAATGGAATTGAGGCAGACCGTCTTGCCGCTCCCCGTTGCCCCGGCGATGAGCAGGTGGGGCATCCGGGAAAGGTCGGCCGCCACCGCCTCGCCGCCGGCGCCCTTACCCAGCGCCAGCCCCAGCTTGGACTTAGCCTCTATCTTCTGGAAAGAACCGGTCTCAATTACCCCTCTCAAGCCGACCAGGCCGAAGATGCTATTGGGGACTTCAATGCCCACCACCGATTTGCCCGGCACCGGGGCTTCGAACCTGATGCTGGACGCGGCCAGAGCCAGGGCCAGGTCGTTACCCAGGGAGGTAATCCTCTCCACCTTGACCCTGGTCTTGGAGACCTCCTCCAGCCTGACCTTAACGTTGCCGTCCTTGTCCCTCTCCTTGACCTCCTTCATCTTCCTGTCCCAGCCCGGCTCAACGCCGAACTGGGTCACCGTCGGGCCGGCATTTATCTGCACCACCTTAGCCGCCACGCCGTAGCTGGCCAGAGCCTCCTCAATCACCCTGGCCCGCTGCATATTATCCGCCTGGCCGAACTCGGCCTCGGGGACATTATCCAGAATCTCGATAGGGGGCAACCGCCAGCCGTCGACGGTAACCAGCGCCGGGGACTGGCCATACTTCTTCCATACCTCCTGGGCTACCTGCTGTAGGTCCTGCTGGGCGGGGGTGGGGGTAAGCACCGAGCTCACCACTTCGGGCTCCCTGGTCGGGGGCTGAACTAGAGGCAGTTGTTGAGGTAAAACCGGCGGGGTCATCACCGGTCTCTCCGCGGTGGTAGGCTCAACATAGGTAGTTTCTTTGGGGGTGGGATGCGCTCTGATACGCTCACCCAGCCAGGCAAAGAACCGGGCGGTATAACGCCAGCAAAGGCCGGGGGCGACCAGAATAAAGCCCAGGATTACCATCCCCACCAGCCCAAAGGCGCCGCCGACATCGCCATTGCCGATGATGCCCTGTCCAAAGCTGCCGCCCAGCCCGAAGAAAGCCAGTATCCCCCAGAGCACCAGAACGAAGACGGCGCCGCCGAGCCACTGGTTCCAATGGTAGATAGCGGATAGCACCCGCCGCCCCCAGACTATCCAAACCAGGGTGAGAAAAGCCAACAGCATCAAGAGCAGGCCCCAGCCGAAGAGGGCCACGGCGTCATCCCAGACGCTGTCGGCCCAGGCGCTGATGGTCGACCAGTGCCAGAAGAGCAGGCCGGCGATAATTACGGCCAGTATCAGCCGCCGCACCGGCGGCAGCCAGATAAAGCGGAAAAACCGCCTCCCCGCCGAAGCCTTCTCGGCTTTTGACTTCCTCCCCGGCTTACGCCTGGTATCGGCTTGCTTCTTGTTAGCCATCTAAATACTACACCTTCACCATAACCGGAAGAATCATGGGGTGGCGCTTGGTCTGCTCATAGTAAAACTTGTTCAGGGTATCCCTGACCTTGGTATTGATAAAGCCCCAATCGGCGGGGCGGACGCCGCTGTGGTCTAGAGTCTTAGCCACCAGGTCGCGGCTCTCCTCTATCATGTCTTTAGACTCCCTGGTATCAACAAAGCCCCGGGAGACGATATCGGGGCGCCCCACCAGCTTGCCCGTCTGCCGGTTAATGGCGATAATCACCACTACTATCCCATCCCGGGACAGCATCCTCCGATTACGGAGAACGACGCTGCCGATGTCACCCACGCTCAAGCCGTCCACGTAAACGTTGCCCGAGCTGACCTTGCCGGTTACCTTGCCCGACGAGGGGCCAAGCTCGAGGACATCGCCGTCTTCCAGCACGAAGATATTCTCCTGGGGAATACCCACCGACTGGGCTAATCTGTCGTGGAGGCTTAAGTGGCGATACTCGCCGTGAATAGGTATAAAGAACCTGGGCTTGACCAGATTCAACAGCAGTTTTAGCTCTTCCTGACTGCCGTGCCCGTGGACATGGACCTGCGCCACCTTATCATAGAGGACTCTAGCCCCCTGCTTGAAAAGGTTGTCCACCGTCCGGTTGATTAGCGATTCGTTGCCCGGGACCGCGGTGGCCGAGAGGACTACGGTGTCGCCGCGCACGACATGGACTTGACGATGGTCCTTGTTGGCGATGCGGACCAGGGCCGAGGTCGGCTCCCCCTGGCTGCCGGTGGTAACCAGGACAACTTTATCGCTCGGCATCTTCTTGAGTTGGTCAATGTTGGCCAGTACGCCGTCGGGGGCCTTGAGGTAGCCCAGCTCCAGCGTCATTTTCACGATATCGGTCATACTGCGCCCGACGACAAACACCCGGCGCTGATGCTTGGCGGCGGCATCAATAACTTGCTGAATGCGGGAGACCAGCGAGGAAAAGGTGGTCACAATCACCCTGCCCGGCGCTTCAGCCATGACCCTGTCCAGGGTCTCACCGACCACCCGCTCGGAAGGGGTGTAACCGGGGAGCTCGGCATAGGTGGAGTCGGAGAGCAAGAGCAATACGCCCTGCGCCCCCAGCTGGGCCAGCCGGGAAAGGTCGGTCGGCTTACCATGGACGGGGGTATAGTCAAGCTTGAAGTCCCCGCTATGGACGATTGTGCCCAGCGGGGTGGATATGATGAGGCCAGCGGC
>DAOUMQ010000019.1:0-2536 GCA_034410425.1 Dehalococcoidales bacterium
CCTCACCCCAAAAACCTCCTTATATTAGCCGCCCGTAATACCCTTTCCTCCAGCCAGGCCTTGTCCCCCTCCAGGGATTTCAGCACGTTATCGGTTATCTCTTTATGCTGCTCGTTGACCTCAAATTTTACGGGGAAGTCGCTTATCACTTGGGCAAGCTCCTTGGTCAGATAGGGCGTGTCCGGGTTCAAGTACTGCAGGGCGTCTCTGAGGTCGTCGGTGCAGTTCAGATAGACCTGCTTGATGAACTTGATATCGTCTTTAGTCAGGGCGTTCAGGCCCAGTATCTCGGGCGGCAGGCCGACGGAGTAGAGGGCGGCGGTGAAGGTTATTACCCGCGGCAGGGTGATGCCCCGCATACTGCGCGGGTAGCCGAAAAGCCCGATGTGCAGTTTTCTCTTTCTGCGGTTGGGCACGTACTTGGCCAACTCGTTAATCATCGGCGCCAGCACCTCTACCTGTTTCTGGTATTCTGCGGAGTAGCGCTTGATAATATCCAGGCACCTCTCCTCGTCCAGCTCCTGGGGCAGCCCTTTTTGGCGCTGTTTCAGCTTCTTTATGGCGGCGACGACCTCGTCGTGGGGGTTATCGTACTTGAAGGCCGACTGTATGGTGAAGGTGTGAGCGCTGGGGTGCTCACCCGCGACCTTGTCCACCGTGTCCGGTCTGAGGTTGCCGCGGAAGGGCGCCGAGCCGACGCCCATGATGGGGTAAATGTCCACCCCCGTTTCCACCGACATCTGTTGCAATCGCTTCAGGGCAATCTTATTCAAGAGAACGGCGCTGACCAGCCCGTAGTTCATGGACGGGTCGGAGCGGGCCAGGAAAACGCGCTGGTGAGCCAGCTTCTTGTCCTTGAGGTAGGTGCGGGTGATTTGGTGGGCGTTGAGCATGGCCTCCATGTCCTCGAAGAGGGGGATGACGTTGATTTTCTCCGGCTGGAACTCGCCAATCCAGTCGCGGATGGAGATGTCACCCTCCTTGAAGGGCATGTCCTGCTTGCCGACGACGAAATCAGCGTAGTAGCGGTAGATGCGGTCGACGCACTTGTGGGAAGTCGTCATGGGCAGGATAACCTCGAATATAGGCGCGATATCGTCCCCGTAGAAGAGCTTGGCGGCGTCGAAGGAGCGGGGGATGCTCTCCAGGGTTTCCAGCAGAATCTTGGACTCGGCGTGCTCCACGGTGGGGTTGGGCACGCGCAGGGTGATGAAAATGTCCTTGCCCAGCCGATTGTTCCTGAAAAAGCCCTCATAGCGGGTAAGCAGTTTCTTGACGACGTAGTCATCGACCTCCTTGCCTTCGCAGTCCCACATCTGCTCGTCGCAGGCAAGGTGGGAGAAGGTGTAATAGGCCTCCTGTATCTCGTCCTCGCCGCTGAGCTGAGGGTCTTCGGCAAAGAAGGGCGGGTTTACGTTATCGGGGTGCTGGGTGCTCATGCACTTCGGTATCTTCATGGCTACCCCATCTCCTTATTCTTCCTCACTGTCTTCATAAAGTCCTCAAAGTGGGAAATCCGGTCCCAGGGGCCGGGGGAGGCTTCGGAGTGGTACTGGATGGAGAAAACGGGCAGTTCTTTATGGCGCATGCCCTCCGATGTGCCGTCATTGAGATTGACGTGAGTGACCTCCCAGCCTTCGGGGAGGGTATCGGGGTCGGTGACATAGCCATGGTTCTGGGCGGTGATGTGGATTTTGCCGGTAGCCAGGTCCCGCACCGGGTGGTTGCCGCCGCGGTGACCGAACTTGAGTTTAGAGGTCTTGGCGCCGAGGGCTAAAGAGATTAGCTGGCCGCCCAGGCAGATGCCCATAATCGGCTTCTGGCCGATGAGCTCTTTTACCGTTTTCACCAGGTAACCAAGAACGGCGGGGTTGCCCGGGCCGGGAGAGAGGATGATGCCGTCGGGATTCAAGTCCATGATTTGTTTGGCGCTCATGGTGGCCGGGACGGCGCTTACCCGACAGCCCATGCGGCGCATAATGCGCAGGATGCTGTATTTCAGCCCGCAGTCAATGACTATCACCCGGGGCAGGGAGGTCAGGGCTTTCTCCAGTGATTGCGCCTCCCACTCATAGGGGGCGCCGGTGGTAACCTTCTTGACGAAATCGACCTCGCCGTAATCGGGCTGTTTGAGCAGTTGCTCCAGGGCCTGCTGTGGGGTCTTATCGGTGGTTATCATGCCCATCATTACCCCGCCGGAGCGCAGTTTGCGGGTGATGGCACGGGTGTCGACGCCGCTTATTCCCGGTATGCCGTATTCAGCCAGGTATTGATGGAGGGTTTTGATGCTAAGATAGTGGTTAGGCTGGTAGCATTCCTCCCTGACGACAAAGCCCCTGACCTGTATCTTGCTTGATTCAAAGTCTTGCTCGTTGATGCCGTAGTTGCCGATGAGGGGGTAGGTGGGGACCAGAATCTGCCCGGCATATGATGGGTCGGTGAGCATCTCCTGATAGCCCACCATGCTGGTATTAAAAACCACTTCGCCGAAGGCATCGGCTTCAACGCCGAAGGAGTAGCCCTGGTAAACCGAGCC
>DAOUMQ010000020.1:0-4806 GCA_034410425.1 Dehalococcoidales bacterium
CCGAGGTAGCGCAGGGTCGCCTTTAGCAGTGAGCGGTCTTTGGTATCCCGGCTGAAGGTGGTCTCCCGGCTGGTGGACTTGGCGGCGGCCGGCGGCTCAACCTCCCGGTCATCGATGCCTCTGGCGAAGCGGTGCAGAACCTCACCAGACGCACCAAAATGGCTTTTCAGGGCTTTTAGGGGCATAGTGGATAGTTTGCCTATGGTGTCAATGCCCAAGCCGTTTAATTTTTGCTCTGTTTTTTTGCCTATTCCCGGCAGTCTGGCTATAGCTAGCGGAGCCAAAAATGAGCGCTCTTCTCCGGGGGCGACCTCCAGCAGGCCATCGGGCTTACTCATCTCCGAGGCGACCTTGGCCACCACCTTGCCGTCGGCGATGCCTATTGAGGCCGTAATCCCCAGCTCAGTATTGATTCTCTGCTTTATCTTGGCCGCCATCTGGTAATGAGAGCCGTGGATGGACTCAAAGCCGGTGGCATCCAGGTAGGCCTCGTCAAGCCCCATCGGCTCCAGGTAGGGGGAAAAGTCGGCTAAGATGGACATGAACCTGGCCGAGGCGTCGCGGTACTTGGGGAAACTGCCTTGAATAAAGACGGCCTGGGGGCAGAGGCGGCTGGCTTTGACCAGGGGCATGCCGGCATGCAGTCCGTAGGCGCGGGCTTCATATGAGGCGGCGGCGACCACCCCCCGCCCCTCCGGCCTCCCGCCGACCACCACCGGCTTACCCTTGAGCCGGGGGTCTTCCGCCTGCTCTACCGAGACGAAGAAGGCGTCGAGGTCGATGTGCATGATGCGGCGAACCATAGGCTTATATTATAGCGCAATAAGGCCCTGTCGGCTTATTCCGGTTCCGGTTCGGGCGGTCCCATCGCCTGCATCCAATAGGGATATAGCGGCAGGGGCTGACTTATCTCGTCGAGCCGTTCCACCTCTTCGGCGCTCATCTCCCAGTCGGCGGTCTTGAGGTTATCGGCCAGCTGCTCCGGTGTCCGCGCCCCGATGATGACCGAAAACACCCCCTCTTTGGATAGCAGGTAATTAAGCGCCGCCTGGGCCACGGTGGCATTGTGTTTTTTGCCGATTTTGTCCAGCTCCTCAACGATGTCAAACGCCTTTTCCTCGTCAAATTGGAGGAACCTCGGCTGCGGCCCGCTTAAGCGGGTGCCCTTAGGCTGTGGTTTTCCCCTTCGGTATTTGCCGCTCAAGAAGCCGCCGCTTAAAGGGCTCCAGACCATAATGCCCAGCCTCTGGTCTAAACATAGCGGCACCATCTCGTTTTCCAGCTCGCGCGCCATCAGTGAATAGTAGGCCTGCAGGGTGACGAACCTTTCCCAGCCGCGCTTATCGGAGATAGCCAGGGCCTTCATCAACTGCCAGCCCGAATAATTGGAGCAGCCGATGTAGCGCACCTTCCCCTGGCGCACCAGGTCGTCCAGGGCCCGCATTGTCTCCTCCAGCGGCGTGTCGGGGTCGAAGTTGTGCACCTGGTAGAGGTCGATATAATCGGTGCCCAGCCGCTTCAGGCTGGCGTTACAGCCCTCAATGATATGGTGGCGGGAAAGGCCGACATCGTTGGGCCCGGGGCCCATCCGGCCGCGGACCTTGGTGGCTAGAATAATGTCCTTTCTCCGCTTGCCCAGCGCCTTGCCCAGTATCTCCGCGGATAGCCCCTCGGAGTAGACATCGGCGGTGTCAAAGAAGTTTATCCCCGCCTCCAGGGCCATGTCCACCAGGGCATTGGCTTCCTTCTGCCCCAGGCCGCCGATGTTCTTGAAAAAGCCCCGGTCGCCAAAGGTCATCGTCCCCAAACAGAGCTCGGATACCTGGATACCCGTTTTGCCTAAGAAACGCATCTTCACTTTTTTACCTCCTCTTTACTCTGTGTTGTTGTATCACTACCCCTCGAGATAAATTCTTTGACCCGGCGCTCGAATACCGGCCGTTCTAGTAACACCCGGCGCTGGCACTTGAGGCACTTAATGCCGATGTCGGCGCCCACCCTGACCACCTGCCACCGGTCACTGCCGCAGGGGTGCTTCTTCTTGAGGCGGACGGTATCGCCCAGCTTTATCGCCATAACCATGCTTTTGTCTCCGGAGGGTTAACTCGGGGTAGCGCGCTGATGGTTAATCTCGTCTCGAAGCGATGAGGCGACCCGCCGCGCCGCCTGGGCGAAGTCGCCGCCAGCGGAGGCGTATATAATCTGCCGCGAAGAGGCAAAAATGGCCCCATGCCCCCTGGCGCCGACCCCCTCGCGGACCGCCGTCACCAGGTCTCCACCCTGGGCGCCGATGCCGGGTATCAATAGCAGCATATTGGGGTGGCTCTGCCTTATCAGTGCCAGCTCCTTGGGATAGGTGGCGCCCACCACCAGCCCGATGTTACCGCCCTTTTTATTCCACTGGGCGGCCCTCAAGGCGACAATCTCGAAGAGGGGGAGGCGCTGGCGCTTGAGGACGAACTGCAGGCTCTGAAAATCGGCCGAGCTGGGGTTTGAGGTCCGGCAGAGGACGAATACTCCCTTGTCCAGGTGGTCGGTAAAGGGCTCTACGGCATCGAAGCCGAGGTAGGGGTTCACTGTGGCGGCGTCAAAGCCGAAGGTGTCGAAGAGAGCCTTGGCGTAGGCCTTGGCGGTGTTGCCGATATCGCCCCGCTTGGCGTCGCCGATGGTGGGGATATCAGCCGGCAGGTACCTGATGGTTCGCTTCAGGGCATCGATGCCCTCGTCGCCAAGGGCTTCATAGAAGGCGAGGTTGAGCTTGTAGGCGCAGGCCAGGTCGGCGGTGGCGTCGATAATCGCCTTGTTGAATTTAAAAACGCCCATCCTGGGCGGCATCAGCTCCGGGTCGGGGTCGAGCCCTATGCAGAGCAGGCTCTGGTTCTTTTCTTCGGCTCCCATCAGCTTTTCTTCGAAGTTCATTTCTCACCCCCGCTTGGGTTGATAATATCAGCCCCGCTGGGCAAGGTCAAGTATCTTTGTCCCCCTGACGGCGGCAGTGATATAATTAGCCGATATGGACTACCGCCAGGCCATAGATTATATCAACAGCTACACCGACTACGAAAAAATAGGCATGCCCCACGACCCTGCCTTCTACGACCTCAGGCGAGTCGATGAACTGCTGGCCCAATTGGGGAACCCTCATCAAAAGGCCGGCTCGGTCCATATCACCGGCACCAACGGCAAGGGGAGCGTGGCCGCCATGGTGGCTTCGGCCTTAACTGTCTCCGGCTACACCACCGGTCTCTACACCTCGCCCCATTTGCAGAGCTGGCGGGAGCGCATCAGGGTTGACGGCAAGCTAATCACCGAGGCCGAGCTGGCTGGTCTGCTGACCGCCCTCAAGCCGCAGGTCGAGGCGGTAAACGAAAGGGCTAGATACGGCAAGCTGACCACCTTTGAGCTTTTGACGGTGATGGCCTTCGCCTACTTCGGGCAGAAGAGGGTGGAGCTTCAGGTGCTGGAGGTGGGGATGGGGGGCAAGTTCGACGCCACCAGCATCATTAAACCCCTGGTCTGCCTGCTCACCCCCATCAGCTTTGACCACACCGATGTCCTGGGCACCACCCTGGCTGAAATCGCTGGGGAGAAGTGCGGCATTATCAAGCCCGCCAGCGCCGTGGTCAGCTCCCCCCAGCCCGATGAGGCCCTGGCGGTAATCAGGGAGAGCTGCCGGCAGCGGGGGGCAAAATTGATAACCGTCGGCAAGGACATTACCTGGCAGGGGCTCGGCTTCGATTTGGAAGGACAGCGGCTTAAGGTCAAGGGCAGGAAGGAGAGCTATCAGCTTTCTATTCCCCTGCTGGGACAGCACCAGCTGGTCAATGCGGCTACGGCGGTGGCCGCCCTGGAGGTCTTGGCCGATAAAGGCTTTAGTATTAGCGAAGAAAGTATTACTAAAGGGCTGGCGCTGGTTAGCTGGCCGGGGCGGCTCCAGGTCCTCAGCCGCCGCCCGCTGGTGGTGGTCGATGGCGCCCATAATATCGGCGCCGCCCACAGCCTGGCGCAGGCGATAAAGCAGTTCTTCACTTTCGAGCGGGCTATCCTGATTTTTGGGACATCGAAGGATAAGGATATAGCCGGCATCGTTTCGGAGCTGGCTCCCCTTTTTGACGAGGTGCTTGTCACCCGTTCCGGTCATCCCCGGGCGATGGCGCCGGCGCCCCTGGCCGCCGAGTTCGCTCGCCACGGTATAAAGGCTAAAGTAGTTGACGACATCCCCTCGGCCCTGTCCAAAGCTCTGGCCCTGGCCGGGGAAAAAGACCTGGTCTGCGCCGCCGGTTCCCTTTTCATCGTCGCCGAGGCTATGGAGGCGAGCCAAATTTTGCTTTGATGCCCCCGATTAGGCTAAAATATCTAGAAAACACCCATGAGGATAGTATATGCCTACCTATGAGTATGAGTGCAGTTCCTGTCATCACCGCTTTGAGAGAAAGCAGAAGTTTGACGCCAAGCCGGTAGCGGTCTGCCCCAAGTGCCGGGGCAAGGCCAACCGTGTTTTTTATCCGACGCCGATTATCTTTAAGGGGAGCGGCTTCTACGTCACCGATAGCCGCAAGGGTGTGCCCGATACGGGCGGAGAGTCCGGCGGCAAGAAGGGTAAGAAGTGAAGGCGCTCCTGCAAAGAGTTACCAGCGCCTCGGTGAGCGTCAACGGGGAGGTGGTGGGCAGTATCGGCCGGGGGCTGGCGGTCTTTGTCGGTGTCGCCGTCGGCGATGGCCAAAAAGACGTTCAGTATCTGGCCCGGAAGATAGCCAACCTGCGCGTTTTTTCGGGTCGCGAGGAAAGGTTCAACCTATCGGCGCT
>DAOUMQ010000021.1:0-4997 GCA_034410425.1 Dehalococcoidales bacterium
GCTACAGGGGCTCGAAATCCCAAATATTTCACCATTTGCCGGTCTTATAGCGCGCTATCCCCATAGCGATAAAACCTACACCCAGGCCAATGATAATGGCTGCTGGCATGAAACCGAAGCCTATGCCAACGCCCAGGCCAATAATAAGACAGCCCACAAATACCAGGCCGCTTAATCCTGTTTTATCGTCCCCCTTTTTTTCGCCAGCCATTATTATCGCCTCTCTTGATTATTTAATCATTGGTGGAGATAGGGGGATTCGAACCCCCGACCTCTGCCATGCGAAGGCAGCGCTCTCCCAATTGAGCTATATCCCCACCTCACCCAGATTATAGCATATTCAATGTCTCTTATTAAGGGATTGACATAAGGAAGCCCCTCCCCTTGGATACTTTAGCTTTTCTTCCCACCCTAACCCACCCTACGGGGGAAATCCCCCTTAATCCCCCTTTTTCAAAGAGGGAGGGGAAAGGAAGTTTTAGAAGCGCAGCTTATGAGGGCGGGCTTGGGTGGGACGAAAGACCACCGATAAAAATGGGGTGGGGTGGAGAGAGTCTCAAGAGGGTGAAACCCTTTTGGGCGGGCTTGGGTGGGAAGATAGACATAAAACCCCTTTCAAAAATAACGCCTTTCTTGTCAGCCATCACTATTGTTGCTATACTAAAACCTGCTATGGACTACGAGACCGTTATCGGGCTGGAGGTTCACGCCCAGCTCCTGACCAAGAGCAAGATGTTCTGCCGCTGTAGCACCGATTACGCCAGCGCTCCGCCCAACACTCACGTTTGTCCGGTGTGCCTGGGGATGCCCGGAGTCCTGCCCACCATCAACCAGCAGGCAGTGGAATATACGGTGATGACCGCCCTTGCCCTCAACTGCACCATCTCCGATTACACCAAGTTCGACCGCAAGAACTACCCCTATCCCGACCTGATGAAGGGCTACCAGATTTCCCAGTACGACGCCCCCTTCGGCCACCACGGCTGGCTCAACATTGAGGTCAACGGCCAGAAGAAAAAGGTGGGCATCACCCGCGTCCACCTCGAAGAAGACGTGGCCAAGCTGGTCCACCGCACCTCCCCCGGCAACAGCTCCTACAGCCTGGTGGACGTTAACCGCTCCGGGGTGCCGCTGATGGAGGTCGTCGGCGAGCCCGACCTGCGCTCCCCGGAGGAAGCCAGGCAGTACCTGATAAAGCTGAGGAGCATCCTCCAGTACCTGGGCGTATCTACGGGGAACATGGAGGAAGGCAGTTTCCGGTGCGACGCCAATATCAGCATCCGCCCCAAGAAGAGCCGGGAGCTTCTGGCCAAGGTTGAGGTCAAGAATATGAACAGCTTCAAGGCGGTCTACCGGGCATTGGAGTATGAAGCCGAGAGACAGAGAAAGAGGGCGGCCGAGGGCAAGAAGCTGGCCCAGGAGACCAGGGGTTGGGTGGAGGACAAGGGGATAACGGTCGCCCAGCGCAGTAAGGAGTATGCCCCCGACTACCGCTACTTCCCTGAGCCCGACCTGGCGCCGCTGGTGCTGAGCAAGGAGTGGGTGGAATCGGTAAGGGCCAAGCTACCCGAATTGCCTGAAGCCAGGCGCGACCGCTTCGTTAGCCAATACGACCTGCTCCTCTATGACGCCAACCTGCTTACTAGTTCTAAGGCGATGGCTGACTACTTTGAGGACTGCCTGAAGGCGGGTAAAGCCAGCGCGGCAGCGGCCAAGGAGATAAGCAACTGGCTTTTGGGCGAAGTCAGCCGTATAATAAATGCTAATAGTATAGATATTGCCGACTTCAAGAAAAAGGTCAGCCCCGAGCGGCTGGTCGGCTTACTGGCCTTAGCAAAGAAAGGCGAGGTCAGCGCCGCCGCGGCCAAGTCGGCGCTGGAAGAGATGTTCGCCAGCGGCCAGCCGGCCGAAGACATCATCGCCCAGCGGAACTTAAGGCAGATAAGCGATAGCGGGGCTATTGAAAAAGAGGTTATGGAGGCAATCAAGAACAACGCCCGGGCGGTAGCCGATTATAAGGCGGGGAAGAAACAGTCCCTGAAGTTTCTGGTCGGGCAGGTGATGAGGGCTACCAGGGGCCGCGCCGACCCCGGGCTGATAAACGAACTGTTGGTGAAAAGGCTGGAGGAAGTATAAAGATGCAACTCCTGGACTATTTTAATATCGCTCAGATTGTTTTGGCCGTCGCCGTGATAGTAGCCGTCCTGCTTCAGGTTACCGGCGGGGGGCTGGGGGGTATCTTCGGTCAGCCCGATACCGTCTTTCGGACCAGGCGAGGCGTAGAGAAGACGCTGTTCCAGCTTACCATCGTCCTGGTGGCCCTATTCGTTATCATCTCTATGGTCGCCCTGAGAATCGGCTAAAAACCGGCGCCAACAGCTTATAGCGGAGGCAGTTAATGAAGTGTCCGGTTTGCGGAAAGGATGCCCGAGCCCATATCTACTACTGCGCCCGGTGCGCCGTTTATGTGCACCAAAAGTGCTGGCGGAAACACCTGGAGACGGCTCATAAAGAAGAGGAATGAAGCTTAAAGTATGGTTCGCCGAGACCAGACCCCGCTTCCTGCTCCTCTCGGTGGTCTTGGTCTTCCTCGGCACCTGCATCGCCTGGTACGACGGCGCTTTTCATCTTGGCCATGCCCTGCTGGCTTTTCTGGGGCTGCTCTTAGCCCATATCGGCGTCAACGTGCTCAACGACTACTTTGACTACAAGAGCGGCATAGACCTTGAAGTCAGGCGCACCCCCTTCAGCGGGGGCAGCGGCATCCTGCCGGCATCCCAGATGACGCCGAGGCAGGTCTTCTGGCTGGGGATGGGCTCGTTTATTCTGGCGATACCGATAGGCGTCTATTTCGTCATTGTCCAGGGCTGGCCGCTCCTGCCCTTGATGCTGGTGGGTGCGCTCTGCATTATCCTCTATACCCCCTTCTTGACCAGGCTGGGCTGGCCGGAGTGGGCTCCGGGGGCGGGGATGGGGGCTCTACCCGTTTTGGGGGTTTACTTCATCCAGACCGCCGACTTTACCCTGCCCGCCGTCATTGCCTGCATACCCTCTGGAATTTTGGTGCACAACCTGCTCTTGCTCAACGAGCTTCCAGACGCCGCCGACGACAAAAAAGCAGGTCGGAGAACCATGCCCATCGCTATCGGTAAGAGAGGAGCGGCTATAGTCTATGCCGTCCGGACCATAGCCGTCTATCTATGGATAATCGGTTGGGTGGTGAGCGGGCAGATGCCGGCCTTCGCTTTGATAGCCCTGGCCACCCTGCCCCTGGCGATAAAGGCAATCTGGGGCGCCCTCAAACACAAGGACTTAAAACAGCTGGTACCGGCCATGGCCAGCAACGTTCTGGTGGTGCTGGTAACCCAGTTTTTGCTTGGTATCGGCTATATTCTGGCCGGGGTTTTCTAAAAATAATGGTGTGACTAAAAATGGCAGTAGACCTGGTTTTACTTCATCCGCCCAGCGTTTATGACTTTCGTCGGAAAGCCATTCTCTACGGGCCGGTCAGCGACCTGATTCCCTCTTCGTCCATGTTTGAGATGTACCCCATCGGCTTTACCAGCATCGCCGAATCCCTGGAGAGCACCGGCTACCGGGTGCGCATCGTCAGCCTGGCGGTGCGCATGCTGGAGGATAAGAACTTCGATGCCGAGGCCTTTATCAAAAAGCTCAAGGCGCCGCTCTTCGGCATCGATTTGCACTGGCTGGTGAGCTGTCACGGCGCCATTGAGGTGGCCCGGATAGTGAAGAGGTGCCACCCCCAGTCCAAGGTGATACTGGGCGGGTTTTCCTCTACCTACTTCTACAAGGAGCTGATGGACTACCCGGAGGTCGATTACGTGATGAGGGGCGACTCTACCGAGGAACCGCTCAGGCAGCTTCTGGGTTGTATCCGGAATAAGGTCGAGCCGGAGGCGGTGCCCAACCTGGTCTGGCGAGACGAGAAGGGCGAGGTGCGGGAAAACCCCTTCTCCTACGTTCCCACCGACTTGAGCTCGGTTATGGTCAGCCACTATGCCAACACCGTGCGCTCGGTTATCAGGTACCGCGACCTGGCCAGCTATGCCCCCTTCAAGGGCTGGGCGCACTACCCCATCACCGCCGTGCTCACCTGCCGGGGCTGTACCCAGAACTGCGTTATCTGCGGCGGCTCCGCCGCCGCCTTTAAAAATTGCTACCAGCGCGATGAAGCCGTCTTTCGCTCCCCCCAGGCGGTGGCCCAGGACGTAAGGCAGATAGAGCGCTTCAGCACCGGTCCCATCTTTATCCTGGGGGACCTGCAGCAGGGCGGGGAGGACTATGCCCAGGAGGTCCTGCGCCTGCTGGAGAGGGAGGAGCTAAAGAACCAGGTTATCTTAGAGCTATTCTCTCCCGCCCCTAAGGAGCTACTGCGCCAGATGGGCCGGGCCTGCCCCAACTTTTGCCTGGAGATTTCCCCGGAATCGCACGACCCCAAGGTGAGGAGAGCCGCCGGCCGAAATTATTCCAACGAGGAGCTGGAGCAGACGATAGCCGATGCCCTTGATGCCGGCTGCGGGCGTTTGGACGTCTTCTTTATGATTGGCCTGCCCAAGCAGACGTCAAGCTCGGTGATGGCTACCGTTGACTACTGCGACTCTTTATACAAGAGGTTCAAGGGAGATAAGCGGCTTTTCCTGTTTATCGCCCCCCTCTCCCCCTTCCTCGACCCCGGCAGCCTCGCCTTTGAGCAGCCGGAGCGCTACGGCTACCGCGTCCTCTTCCGGAAACTGGAGGAACACCGTCAGGCGCTGGTAACCCCCAACTGGAAGTACTCGCTTAACTACGAGACGGAATGGATGAACCGCCAGCAGATTGGGGGGAAACTGGTCTGCAAAACAAGTGCTATTTAACCCATTCACCGACGACGGCTATGAACATTTTATTCACATGCCAGGACACGATAACATCACTGATCCCTTAAGAGAAGATGAAATAGGCGGTCCATATGGACCCTACATAATTGACAAATTCAC
>DAOUMQ010000022.1:0-8124 GCA_034410425.1 Dehalococcoidales bacterium
TTTGAAAAGGGGGATTAAGGGGGATTTACCCCGTAGGGCGGGCTGGGTGGGAAGTAGAACTCAAGTTAAAAGGGGAGGGGAGGGGATTAACACATAATCTCTAAGGAGAAGAGCCATGATTGAAAGATATTCCAGGCCGGGAATGAAAAGAGTATGGTCCAACGAGAATAAATTCGATAAGTGGCTTCAGGTAGAGATTGCCGTCTGTGAGGCGTGGGCGGAAATGGGCGTCATTCCCAGAGAAGCCCTCTCCAAGATAAAGCTGGCCCGGGTCAACCTTAAACGCATGGAGCAGATTCTAAGGGAGACTCACCATGACGTCACCGCCTTTCTGGAGTCGGTTTCGGAGAGCCTGGGAGAAGAATCGCGCTTTATCCACCTCGGCCTCACCTCCTCCGATGTCATTGATACCGCCCTCAGCCTACAGCTGATTGAAGCCGCCGAGCTTTTGAGCCAGGACATAAAGGAGCTCATCTCGGTGCTGGCGCAAAAGGCGATAAAGCATAAGTATACGCCAATGATTGGCCGCACCCACGGCGTCCACGCCGAGCCGATTTCCTTCGGCTTTAAGCTGGCGCTTTGGACCGATGAGATGAGGCGCAACCTGAAGAGACTGGCTGAAGCCGAAAAGGTCATCGCCGTGGGCAAGATTTCGGGGGCCGTGGGCACCTATGCCACCCTTTCCCCTGAGGTTGAAGAGAAGACCTGCGCCAAGCTGGGGCTGGAGCCGGCCCCTGTTTCCAGCCAGGTACTACAGCGCGACCGCCATGCCCAGTTCGTTACCACTTTGGCCATAATTGCCAGCTCGCTGGAGAAATTCGCCACCGAAATCAGAAGTCTGCAGAAGACCGAGACCAGAGAGGTGGAAGAGCCCTTCGCCGCCGGCCAGACCGGTTCTTCGGCGATGCCCCATAAGCGCAACCCGGAGCTCTGCGAGCGAATCTGCGGTATCGCCCGGCTGGTGCGGGGCTACGCCCTGACCTCGATGGAGAACATCGCCCTCTGGCACGAGCGGGATATCTCCCACTCCTCCACCGAGCGCATTATCCTGCCCGACTCCTGCCTGATAGTCGATTACTCTCTGGCCGTTTTTACCTCGGTGATGAAGGGACTGCAGGTCTACCCGCAGAAGATGAAGCGGAACATGGAGCTTACCAAGGGCTTAATCTTCTCCCAGCGGGTAATGCTGGCCCTCATTGATAAGGGCTTGAGCCGTAAGCAAGCCTACGAAATGGTACAGCGCAACGCCATGAAGGCCTGGAAGGGGAACAAGACCTTCCTGGCCCTGCTCAAAGCCGACCCTGAGGTTACCGCCGTCCTGCCGGCGGCTGAGCTTAAGCCCCTCTTTGACGAGCAGTACTACCTGCGCTATATGGATGATATTTTCAAGCGCCTGGGCCTGACCGAGGCACAGTGGAGAGGGAAGAGTGCCTCCGGGGGTTCGGAGCTTTCGCCCGGGGCGATATAATGAGCGCTGAGCCGTCAGTTTTGCTTCAAACCGAGCTGCCCCTGCCAGTGTTTCTGCGGGGCAAGGTGCGTGATACCTATGACCTGGGCGAGCTGATGCTGATTGTGGCCACCGACCGAATATCTGCCTTTGATGTCGTCCTGCCCGGCGGCATCCCCAATAAGGGAGTGGTGCTCAATAAGCTCTCCGCTTTCTGGTTCAACCAGACCCGGGGCCTGCTGCCCAACCACCTGGTGGCGGTGGTCGATGATACCAGCCGCCTTGACGCTTATCTTCCCGCCGGCAGCCGCTTTGCCTACCCCGCTTACTTGAAAGGACGGTCTATGGTAGTCAGGAAGGTGGAGCGCATCCTGGTCGAGTGCGTGGTGCGTGGCTATATCAGCGGCTCGGCCTGGGTGGAGTATGAGCAAAAGGGCACTATCTCCGGGCTGCCTGCGCCCAAGGGGCTGAAAGAGAGCCAGGAACTGCCCCAGCCCCTTTTCACTCCCACCACCAAGGCGGACACTGGCCATGACCTGCCGCTATCCAGGGATGGGATGAATAAACTGGTCGGCGAACGTTTGGCCGGGGAGATGGAGGCGAAGAGCCTGGCTCTCTATAATTACGCCCGTGAGTATGCCCTGGCCAGGGGTATCATCATCGCCGACACCAAGTTCGAGTTCGGGCTGGAGGGGGACAAGCTAATCCTCATTGACGAGCTATTGACCCCGGACTCAAGCCGCTTCTGGGATACTGAGCTTTATAAGGTCGGCCAGTCCCAGCCCAGCCTGGATAAGCAGCCGGTGAGAGACTGGCTCAGCCAGTCGGGGTGGGACAAGAGCCCCCCCGCCCCCATGCTGCCCCTGGAGGTTATCGAGGCTACTACCCGTAGGTATGAGCAGGCTTACCAGAGGTTGACGGGCAGCAAGCTATAAGAGCATCTAGCGCCAATTTTTAAAAGTAGGAGAGAGCTATGGCTGAAGAGAAAGAGATCCCCGAGTATTTTTCAGACCAGTTCATGCTTGCCGGCGGGCCTTACGGCGCCGTGATTAGCTTTGCCAAGGGTCCTGCCGAGCCCGGGCCGGGCAGGACGGCGGAAACGGTGGCCAGGGTTCGGATGAGCTATGAGCACATAAAGACGATGACCTTTGTCCTGGCCCGCCACGTCAAGAAGCTGGAGAGGGAGAACGCGGTCTCCTATCCGATACCGCCCAAAATCCTTTCCGGGCTGGGCATCGCCAAGGAGGACTGGGACAGCTTCTGGGAGAGCAGCAACTTCTCGCTTTAGATTAGCCTTTTCTGTCTATTCCTCCAGCATGCCCTTGGTGCTGGGGAGTTCTCCGGCAAGCCGCGGGTCGATGGCTGTCGCCGTATCCAGAGCTCTGCCCAGAGCCTTGAAAAGGGCTTCGGCCTTGTGGTGGTCGTTTTTACCGTAGAGGATCCGGGCGTGCAGGTTAAGCCTGGCTTCGATGGTGAAGGACTCCAGGAAGTGGCGGATGAGGTCGGTGGCGAATCCGGTCATGTCGTTACCAGCAAAGGGCAGTTCCAGAACGCTATACCCCCGCCCGCTGATGTCCACCGCCACTATAGCCAGGGCGTCATCCATGGGCACAGAGGCATCGCCCATCCTGACGATGCTCCGCTTTTCCCCCAGGGCTTCTCCCAGGGCCTTGCCCAGGCAAATGCCGACATCCTCCACCAGGTGGTGCTGGTCGTCTCCGCTGGCGGTGATTTTAAGGTCGAACCTCCCGTGCTGGGCCAGCTGAGATAGGAGGTGGTCGAACATCTTGATGCCGGTATTTACCTCCCACTGGCCGCTGCCATCTATATTTAGCTCCAGGTTGATGTCGGTCTCTCTGGTCTTTCGCTTGAACAGGGACGTTCGGGTAACCATTAGAGGAAAAGCCTTATTGGCTTTCAGACGGAAGAGGGGACCCATAGTTGCCTTCCCGGCTATTATCTGGTTGTAATAAGGCCGACTGCAGCCTATCATTTCTGCCATCTGCTGGTCGGTATATCCGTTCTTCCTCTGGATTTCTTTTAGACTCT
The DNA here is from genome assembly GCA_034410425.1 of Dehalococcoidales bacterium. Taxonomy (GTDB): domain Bacteria; phylum Chloroflexota; class Dehalococcoidia; order Dehalococcoidales; family BS750m-G39; genus DUEC01. The sequence continues at coordinate 3,497 of DAOUMQ010000022.1, forward strand.
CCACTAGCTCCATTTTCTGCCTCCTGTTAAGATTTATAACACTTCTTGCCAGGTTATCATTGGCCTTTGGCAAGCTATTTGTTAACTATTATAACATATATTCTGGATTTGTCAAGTGTTTTGGAACATATTTGTTAATTTAGATAACAGCCTCCTCTCCTTGGAAAGGGGACGGGGAGAAATGAAAAAGAGGGGGGCGAAGCCCCCCTCTTAAACGCCCCCGAGATAAGGGGGTTAGCCTCCTATCTCTCGTAGTGCCTTGAGCAGGGCGTCGCTGTGCTCCGGTTTGCCCACGCTGATGCGAATGGAGTTCTGCAGCAGGGGCAGGTCAAAGTAGCGGATTAGTATCCCCCTGTCATGCAACGCTTTCTGTACATCGCTAGCCTTGCCCTTGAGGACGTGGCAGAAGACGAAGTTGGCTTGGGAGGGGACGGGTTTTAGCCAATCCAGCTTGCCCAGCTCGGTAAAGAGCCTTTCCCTCTCGGCGACTATAGCCTTTACCTTGGTCATTAAATTAGCTGTATCCTTCAGCGTCTCCCGCACCGCCACTCTGGCGGCGACACTGACGTTATAGGGGAGCTTTAACTTCATCAGGTATTCGGCGATTTTGGGCGGAAAAACGCCGTAACCGATTCGTAGTCCCGCCAGCCCGGCCCACTTGCTGAATGTCCTCAATACCATCATGTTCTTATACTGGTTGACGAACTTGGTAACCGTCTCCCCGCTGAACTCAACATAGGCTTCATCGACTAATAGCGGTATGCCGGTATCGACCAGCTCCAGTATATCCGACTGCTTGGTGAGGGTGCCCGTCGGGTTATTTGGGGTGGCCAGGACTATCATTTTAGTATTTTTGTTTATGGCCGCCTTGATGGCACCCACGTCAATAACGAAGTTCTCGTCTCTGGGCACATTGACCAGTTTGCCGCCGTATACCAACGCCCTGACGCGGAATATATCAAAGGTGGGTATGGCGTTTATCACCTCGTCACCGGGCTCAAGAAACAGGCGCAGAACATTATCTATCAGCTGGTCGCTGCCATTATCAGCCACAATATGGCTGGCGTCAACCCCGATATATTCCTGCAGTTGCCGCCGAAGCTCAATCTGCCCGGCATCAGGATAGGTATAAAGATAGGTGCAATTACCCAGAGCCTGCTGGACAAGGGGAGAACAACCGTAGGGGTTCTCGTTGTCGTCCAGCTTGATGATGTCCTCCTCCCGCAGGCCAAGCTCCCTGGCTACGTTCTCGGGCGCTTTGCTGGGCACGTAGCCGCCGAGGCTGGCTAAATCCTGCCTTACTTTTCCCTCTATTCCCTCAGAAACTGCCATGGATACCTCCTCTAAAATATAGTTAAATACCCTGATAAATAAAATTCCCTCCGCTTGGAGGGTTCTGTTCTGGTTTTGGGACTTTTTATTTTCTGCTTTTTATTGCCGTATACTACCCTCCAAGCGCTCGGTTGCGCCCGGTAAATATGTAGGCGTAATACATATGGTGAGCAGTATGGACTAACATTTGGCTTGAATTTACCATAAATGATTATATTTTGTCAAGATTTAATCGCTTAACCTTTTTGAGGCCGCTTTGGCGTGCGCCTCCAGCCCCTCGGCCCTGGCTATAGTCGCCGCCGCTTTAGCCAGTTTCTTTAATTCGGCTTTATCGACGCTAACTAAGCTGGTGAACTTGACGAAATCGAGTATATTAAGCGGCGAGCTGAAGCGGGCGGTAGCCTCGGTGGGCAGAACGTGGCTGGGCCCGTCGACATAGTCGCCCAGGACGACGCTTGAGTCGTTGCCGATGAAGATACAGCCGGCGTTGGCTACCCGCTCAATACAGGCATCAGCCTTCTTTACCATCAGGCAGAGGTGCTCCGGGGCGTAGAGGTTAGCCAGCTCTATAGCCTCATCTATATTAGCCACTATTGCTATCAGCCCCCGGTTGTCCAGTGACTTGGCGGCTATGGCCTGGCGCTTTAGATTCTTTAGTTGCCTCTCTACTTCTTGATTGACCTCATTGGCTAACCGTCTGGAGGTGGTTATCAGGATGGCTGAGGCCAGGGGGTCGTGCTCGGCCTGGGCCAAAAGGTCAGCGGCGCAGTAACCGGCATCGGCGCTCTCATCGGCGATAATTACCACCTCTGATGGGCCGGCCAGCCCGTCAATGCCCACTATGCCGTAGACCAGCTTTTTAGCCAGGACGACGAAGATATTGCCCGGGCCGCAAATCTTGTCCACCCTGGGGACGGACTCGGTGCCGAAGGCGAGGGCGGCGATTGCCTGGGCGCCGCCGATGGAGAAGACGCGGTCTACTTGAGCTATGTCAGCGGCAACTAGTGTCGCTGGTGGAATCCCGCCCTTTTGGGGTGGGGTAACCAGAATGACCTTCTTGACACCGGCAACCCGGGCCGGGATAGCCGCCATCAGCACCGTTGATGGGTAGCTGGCGGTGCCACCGGGGGCATAGACGCCGACGGACTCCAGGGGGCGTATCAGCTGGCCAAAGCCTTTCTTAGCCGCCAGGCTCCAGATAACCTCCTTTTGTTTCCGGTGATAAGAGCCTATCCGCTCGGCGGCCAGTTTGAGAGCTGAGACCAGCTCTTTATCTACTTTCCCGTAGGCGCTTTTCAGTTCTTTTTTGCTTACCTCCAGCGAATCCAGCTTTACCTTATCAAGCTTTGAGGTAAGGTCAAGTAGGGCGGCGTCACCGCGGCGGCGCACCTGGTCGATTATCTGCCTGACCTCAGGCTCCAGGTCGCTCTGGTAAAGCTGGGCTGAGGCGCTCCGTGACAGCGCCTTCTTGGCTGGCTTAAAGCCTTCGATTATCTTCACTTTATCGCCTCCACTGCCTGGCTTAGACTCTTGATAATAGCCTTCATCCTTTTCTGCCTGACAGTACTGGTAACCTGCTTGGTACTGCCGATGAGGCAGGCGGTCGACTCAAAAAGGGTGTCGATAATCTTGAGGTTGTGCCGGGCTATTGTCCGCCCCGTCTGGGTATTTTCAATGAGCAGGTCGGCGTCCTCGGGCAGAAAGGCTTCGCTGGCGCCCCAGGTAGGGACCACCCGGTAGCGGCTTAAGTGGTTATCCCGGGCGTACTTATCGGCGATGTTTATGTATTCCGAGGCTACCCTGAGCGGCGCTTGCTCGGCGCTCCCTTTCAGGTCGCCGACATCGGCTACCGATAACTCCTGGCTGACCACAGCCACGATTTTGACCCTGCCCAGTTTCAGGTCTAGAATTTCTTGCACCGGGCTGGAGGGGAACTGGTAGAGGTGTTCACGTAACCAGTCCTGGCCGGTAATGGCCAGGTCGAAGTTGCCGTTGGCTACCTGCAGGGGCATATCCTGGGGCCTGATTACCTTGATGGTGACGCCGTCCAGGTCGGTGGTGGGGCGGCGGTTACCGGTTGATGATGGGTAATCGTCAAGGCGAATGCCGGCTTTGGTCAGCAGTTGTCGTGTGGGCGACTGCTGGTGCCCGTCGGGCAGGGCTATGCGGACGGCATCCCTTGGCTCTTCAGGCAGGGAGCGGCTTTTTGGAATAGTAGATACCTTTGTTTTCTTTTGTCTGGCTGGCTCGGCTACAAGCGCTTTTTCTAGAGAGGAGACCATCTTAGCCATGTCTCTGGCTTTCCAGCTATCCCTGTTGGCGATTAAAAGGGCGCTGACGCTGAGCACCTGGCTTATCGGCGCCAGCCCATAGAGGGGCAGTTCTTGGGCGCTGCTGCAGACCAGGGCCAGCTCGGCGCTTTCCGGAGGGTAGACCTCGGCTCCTCCCCACAAGGGGAAAACACCGAAGCGCCTCAGGCGCAGTTCCAGGGCGAAGGCCTCGGACAGGTTGGGGTACTCGCTGGCGATGCGTATGGTGCCCGTCCTGGCTCGCACCGCCTCCACCGAGTCTATTCCCGCCGAGGGGCTGGCGGCGGCGTAAAGGGTGCCGTCTCCGTACTTCAGGTTTTTCACCTTCATCAGGGCGCTGCTGGGGTATTTAGCCAGTAGCTCTTCAATCCAGTCTGAGCCGCAGATGCCCAGGTCGTAGTTGCCGATTGCCACCTGGATGGGGATATCTTTTTCGTGGAATACCCTGGCCGAGAGTCGGGGAAGGCTTTCCGATTGGATGCGGTAGAGGCGCGCCTTCTCCTGGTAGCCGCCAAGCCCCCAGCCTGCCTGTGAGAGCAGGGCGGAGGTCCGGGCTAAAAGGCGCCCTTTTGGTAAAGCTATCTTTATATTGTTCATCTACCTGACCCCTTTTCCCCTCCCCGACGCCTTACTTCCCACCCGGCCCGCCCAAAAGGGTTTTTACCCTCTTAAATACCCCTTGAAGCAGAGGAATTTAAGGGCGAAGCCTTTGAGGGTGGGTTAGGGTGGGAAACAAGACCCAAAAACCCCTCTCCTTTATCCCCCTTACCCCAAAAGGGTGGCGGGCGGGAAAAGATTTAAAATCTACACCTTCAATATTTTCAGGACTTCATCAATGCTTTGGGCGGCGATTTTCTGCTGTTTAGCCTGGTCGGTCAGGATAAAGCGGGGCGCCTGGCTTTTGATGTCTATCGTCCAGTCGAAATCATTCGCTTTTTGAGCGCCCAGATACAGCTCCGCCCGGTAGCCGGCTTCATGGAGGCGGGA
>DAOUMQ010000023.1:0-2182 GCA_034410425.1 Dehalococcoidales bacterium
CCCCAGCTTGGTATCGCGGGCTTCAACCTCGTGCTTTTCGATGTGAATGGAGGCGAACTTGTCCTGCTCCACCAGGCGGCTGCTAATAATAATAGCATCCTCAAAGTTATAGCCTTCCCAGCTCATGAAGGCGCAGGTGACGTTCTGTCCCAGGGCCAGCTCACCGTATTCGGTAGCCGAGCTATCGGCCAGGACCTGCCCCGCTTCAACGCGGTGGCCCTTGTTTACTATGGGCTGCTGGCTGATACAGGTCCCCTGGTTGGTGCGGACGAATTTCATTAGGGGATAGACGTCCTTCTCGCCGTTACCCCTGGTGACCACAATCTGTGAGCTGGTAACCGAGGTGACTACCCCGCCGTTCTGGGCGAAGACGACCTGCCCGCTGTGCTTGGCGACCTCGATTTCCATTCCGGTAGCCACCACCGGTGACTCGGGGCGGAGCAGGGGGACTGCCTGCCGCTGCATATTAGAGCCCATCAGGGCGCGGTTGGCGTCGTTATGCTCCAGGAAGGGTATCAGGGCGGTGGCGACGCTGACTATCTGCTTGGGCGAGACGTCGATGAACTCTATCTTCTCGGGGGGTTCCAGCAGGTAGCGGTCGCTCAGTCTGGCTTCGACCCTTTCCTCTAAAAGCTGGTTCTTCTCGTCGAGGCGGGCGTTAGCCTGGGCGATAATATACTCGTCTTCTTTATCGGCGGTCATATAGATAATTTCATCAGAGACAAAGGGCACCACCTTTATCTTTCTGGGAGATAGGTTGGCCAGCCTGGCGGCCATGTTGGGGGTAATGACCGCCTTGGCTTTAACTATAGTACTGCCCTTTTCACTAACCACTTCCTCCCAGGCTGTCCGGCCCTCCAGCTCTGGGGAGGTGTTATCTATCTCGCTGATTACCTTGCGGTAGGGCGTCTCGATGAAGCCGTACTGGTTAATCTGTCCGTAGGTAGCCAGCGAGCCGATAAGTCCGATGTTGGGCCCCTCCGGTGTCTCAATGGGGCAGATTCGGCCGTAGTGGGAGAAGTGCACGTCGCGCACCTCAAAGCCGGCCCGTTCCCGGGAAAGCCCACCCGGCCCCATTGCCGATAAGCGCCGCTTATGGGTCAGCTCGGCTAAGGGGTTGGTCTGGTCCATAAACTGCGATAGCTGTGAGCCGCCGAAGAACTCCCTGACCGCGGCCACCACCGGGCGGATGTTGACCAGGACGCTGGGGGTGACGGCGTCGGCGCTGATGATGCTCATCCGCTCCCTGACCACTCTCTGCAATCTTAGTAGCCCGATGCGGAACTGGTTTTGAATCAGCTCGCCGACGGTGCGCACCCGCCGGTTTCCCAGGTGGTCGATGTCATCGGGGGTATCGCTGCCGTTGTTAATCATAATAATTCGTCTTACTATCTCGACGATATCTTCTTTAGTCAGCGCCCGTTTGTCTTCCGGAATCTCGAGCTTCAGCCTCTTGTTGAGCTTATAGCGCCCCACTTCCCCCAGGTCGTAGCGCAGGGGGTCGAAGAAAAGGTTCTTTATCAGTTTTCGGGCGTTTTCAATGTTGGGCGGGTCGCCGGGGCGCAGCTTTCTATAGATATCGAGCAGGGCCTCGGGCTCATCCTTGACCGAAGGCTCGCGCTCCATGGTTGAGCGGATAAACTGGTGCTCCGGGGAGTTGTCCTCATTGCCGAATAGCTCCAGCAGTTGCCCCTCGCTGCTGTAACCGATGGCCCGCATCAATGTGGTGATGGGAATCTTGCGCTTGCCGTTTATCTTGGCCGAGACTACATCCCGGTTGCTGGTCTCAAACTCCAGCCAGGCGCCGCGGGAGGGGATTAGCTTGGCGTGGCAGAGGCCACGGCCGGTGTTGGCGTCTTCCTCCAGGGTGAAATAGACGCCCGGAGAACGGAGTAACTGGCTTACCGCCACCCTTTCGGCGCCGCTGGTGATGAAGGTGCCTTTAGCCGTCATCAGGTGAATATCACCGAAAAAGAGGTCCTGCTCCTTGATTTCCCCGGTCTCTTTGACCAGCAGTTGCGTCCTGACATAGAGGGGGGCGGAGTAGGTCAGGTCTTTCTGGCGGCACTCCGCCTCGTTGTAGTGGGGCTCGCGGAATTCATAGTCGATAAAGCTGAGCGCCAGGCGGTTGCCGGTGAAGTCCTCGATAGGGGAAATCTCCTCCAATAACTGCTTTAAGCCC
>DAOUMQ010000024.1:0-1837 GCA_034410425.1 Dehalococcoidales bacterium
CGTGAAAGCCGTCGGGGCGCTCACCCAATACCTCTAAAGTAAGGTTAATCTTGGCCGGTGCTCTAACGGTCAGCATCCTTATTCTCCTCTAAAGACCGCCAAAGCCCCGCCCACTCCTCAATGGTGAGCGTCTCCGCCCGCCGCTGTGGGGCTATATTGGCTTCTTTTAAAAGGGATAAGACCTCGGCCTTGTCTCTGCCCAGCCCCTGGGCCAGGGAGTTGGCCAGCTGCTTGCGTGGGGCGGCAAAGCCAGCCCGCACCACGGCAAAAAAGCCCTTTTCGTCAACGTCGACCTTTGGCTTCGGGTAGACGTCTATTTTCATTATCGCCGAGCTGACCTCCGGCGCTGGGTAAAAACTCTCAGCGGGGACAAGGCTTATTATCCTCGGCTCGGCGTAGTACTGGACGCTGACGCTAAGCAGACTCATGTCGCCGGGCCTGGCGGCAATGGCCTCAGCTACCTCTTTCTGCACCATGACAATCATAGCCCGCGGCTTGGCCGAGGCCTCCAGGAAATGGCGCAGGACGGGGGAGGTAATGTAGTAGGGGAGGTTAGCCACCACCTTGTAGTCCGGTTTCGCCTGCTTCTTTAGCAAGTCCTGGGGCGCGATTTTGAGCACGTCTTCATTGATAATGGTAACGTTATCGAAAGAAGCCAGCGTCTGCTTTAATAGAGCCGCCAGCTTGTCGTCCAGCTCAACGGCAATCACCTGGCCTGCTTTTTGGGCTAACTCCCCGGTCAGGATGCCCAGGCCGGGACCTATCTCGACAACGATATCGGAGGGATTAAGCTCGGCGGCGGCAATAATAGCCTCCAGCACCTCGCCGTCAACAAGGAAGTGCTGCCCCAGCCCCTTTCTCGCCTTGAGGTCAAAACGGCGCAGCCGTCTTTTGGTCTGGGCCAGCAATGAATTCGGGCTCTTGTCCATGCCAAAACCAATGAGGCCGTGCACCTGCCCTCGACCCCGCCTAATAGCTTGCTTAACGCCAGCCAGCTCCAACCAGGTAGCCCTACGGCACCCGGGGCTTCTATTTACCGCTGCTTCCTCTCAGACCTGACGGGATTCATAGAGCTCCGCCGCGCAGGACCCAGCCTTCAACACCGCTTGTCCCAAGTAGTCCTACCAGACAAAGGCCTCAAAGCAGGAATTCGACCCCGCTATAGCGGATTGCGAGTTCAGGGCACCGCTGGCTCCCCGTCTAGCACGGCCTCAATAAAATGCTAATCGGTGCTCAACCCTTTGTCAAGCCAGGACGGAGTGTTTTGCTAAACTACTTCGTCCCACCCAATACCCACCCTGCCGTGCAGAGGTTAGACCTCTATAAACTCCTTATTTTGGGGGGTTTTAAAGGGGGCGCAGCCCCCTTTAAAACCACCAACGGGATTAGCGTCACTTGGAGGAAGGGGTGTGGGGAGAAACCCCAAAATAAAGAGTATATAGAGGTCTAACCTCTGTAGGGCGGGTTTGGGTGGGAAATAAAACTCCCTCTAAAAGCTAGGCTGATTCCCCCGCCCCCATTTTAATCTTTTCCCGCCCACCACCCTCTTTAAGGAAAAGAGGGGCTAACGCCCCTCTTAAACTCCCTCGTGCTATAATATAAAAAGAGAAAACAATGAGCTATAAAGTAGAAGACTTCTCTGAAGGATTAGGGGCGGTTATTTTAAATGTGGGTGAAGCCAATGTTGTTTTTGGCTTCCAGAACGTTGGTAGGAGGATGCATCTATTCTTTCACGATGAATATCCCGCACTTATTAAAAATGCTGTGATTTTAGAACTCGCGAATTTTGTAGCGGAGATGAAACAACAAAATGGCTTAGATGTTATTCTCGTTGGGA
>DAOUMQ010000025.1:0-13375 GCA_034410425.1 Dehalococcoidales bacterium
CGGGGAAGTTCGTCGTTACCGCCGAGGTCGGCCCGCTTAAAGGGACTGATACCACCGAATTAGAGGAAGCCGCCGAGCTTCTGCGGGGAAGGGTAGATGCCACCAATGTTACCGACCAGCAAAGCTCGGTGATGAGACTGGGTTCGCTGGCGGTCTGCTATCTGCTCAAAGAGAAGGGGCTTGACCCCGTGTTCCAGATGACCTGCCGCGACCGAAACCGCCTGGCCCTGCAGTCGGACCTGCTCAGCGCCTCGGTGCTGGGGATTGAAAATGTGCTGGCTATCACCGGCGATTTGCCCCTGCTCGGCGACCACCCTCAAGCTAAACCGGTCTATGACCTGGACTCGGTGCAGCTCCTCTGGGTGATAAAGAAGCTGAACGAGGGCTTTGACATGGAGGGCAACGAGCTTAAAGGGAAGCCCAGCTTCTTCCCCGGGGCGGTGGTCAACCCCGGCGCCGATACCAGAGCGGCTTTAGAGCTTCAGCTCTTAAAAATGGAGAAGAAGATTGAGGCCGGAGCCCGCTTTTTCCAGACCCAGGCTATCTACGACCCGGAAGCCTTCGCCAAGTTCATGAAGAGGGCGGAGGCGTTTAAGGTACCCATACTGGCTGGGATAATACCCCTCAAGTCAGCTGGTATGGCCCGCTTTATGAACAAGAACGTGTCCGGTGTCTTTGTGCCCGAAGAGCTGATTGAAAAGATGACCACCGCTGAAGATAAGACCCGCACGGGCATAGAAATCGCCGCCGATTTAATCAAGCAGTTGAAGGATATATGCCAGGGGGTGCATGTTATGGCTATCGGCTGGGAGAAAAAGGTGCCCGAGGTGCTGGCGGCGGCCGGGCTTTAGCCATAGCTACCCGGATAATGCAGTTATCCGATGAAAAATAGCCCATTGTCACTACCCGAGCAGAAGAACTACGAATACGGCTATAAGCTTGCCTATGAACTTGCCGGCCAGAAGCTGGCCAAGCTCAGCGGCATTGAAGAGCAGTGCCGCCGAAGCGGCGCCAGATACCAGAAAGTAGATTCCCAGCCGATAATCATCATTGAGTATCTTAACCGCTCCTATCAGATTACCCTCCCCGAAAGGCAGATTTCGCTGGTTGATAGCGGTGAAGATGTCCCCTTGAAGGACAAAATCCTGATTCTCCACTATTTGACCCAGGCCAAGGGAAGCCCTCTGACCAACGAGATGGTCTCCTACAAGCAACTACCGGAAGGAGCCAGCTATTTCCCCACCTTCTATAAGAGGGCGATAAAGCCCCTGGTGGAACACTTCGGCCGCCAGCCTCAGCGGCTGCTGGATACGGCTAAAGAATTTGGCGGCCATAAAGCCGATTACGGCGATGTGGCGGTGACACTCAACGCCTTTAGATACGTGCCGCTAACTTTTGTTTTGTGGCGGGGCGATAATGAATTTCCCCCTGAGGGGAGCATACTGTTCGATGCTACCGTTTCCGATTATTTATCTACCGAGGACATAAACGTGCTCTGTGAGAGAATCGCCTGGAGTTTGGTCAAACTTTTGAAGGAAGGGGGTAGCCGTTCTAGTGAAGCCTGATATCGATAAAGAGTCGGATGAAATTATAGCCCGATATAGCCCGGAGAGTGGTAACCTTATTCCCATACTTCAGGAAGCCCAGGAGAGGTTTGGCTACCTGCCGGAAGAGGTAATGCGCAAGTTCGCCAAGTTTCTTAAATTACCGGGAAGCACCGTTTACGGAGTGAGTACCTTCTATGCTCAGTTTAAGCTTACCCCCACCGGCAGGAGGCTGGTCAAGGTGTGCCGGGGGACAGCCTGCCATGTGCGGGGAGGGGCACGGATACTGAGGGAGGTGGAGAAGCGGCTGGGTATTAAGCCGGGAGAGACTACCAGTGACCTGGAGTATAGCCTGGAAACAATCGCCTGTTTTGGCTCATGCGCTCTGGCCCCGGTGATGGTGGTTGATAAAGCAGTCTACGGGCGAATGACCACCGCCAAGGTGGGGCAAATCCTGTCCAAAGCTAAATAATGGCGCTTTAGGGGGTGTGACAGTGAAATTTGACAAGATCCGTAGCCGGGCAATAGCTGAGTGGGAGGCCCTGGAAAAGAGCACCAAGCCTCGTATACTGGTCGGGGCGGGCACCTGTGGCCAGGCGGCCGGCGCCATGACGGTGCTCGAGGCTATCAATGCGGCACTGGCCAAACATAAAATCAAGGCTATCGTCACCCAGGTTGGCTGCATCGGGCTTTGCTATACCGAGCCCCTGATCAATATTATCAAGCCGGGGCGCCCCCAAATCTACTACGGCGATGTTACCCCTGAGCTGGCCGCCCAGCTTATCGAGGACTACCTGGTCAATGATAACCCCCGTCCCGACCTGGCTCTGGGCACGGTGGGTGGGGACGGCGTTGAGGGCATCCCCCAGTTCTTTGAGCTACCCATGCTTAAACCCCAGGTGCGCATTGCCCTGCGTAACTGCGGTATTATCGACCCGCAGGACATCAACCAGTATATCGCCCGTGACGGCTACAGCGGCCTGGTCAGGGCGCTGGGCATGAAGCCGGAAGAAGTACTGGAAGAGGTAAAGAAGTCGGGCTTGCGCGGTCGTGGCGGCGCTGGCTTTCCCACCGGCATGAAGTGGGAGTTCTGCCGTAAATCACCGGGAACGCTAAAGTATGTCATCTGCAATGCCGATGAGGGCGACCCCGGTGCCTTTATGGACCGCTCTCTCCTGGAGGGCGACCCTCACGCTGTCCTGGAGGGGATACTCATCGGCGCTTACGCCATAGGGTCCAGCGAGGGCTATATCTATATAAGGGCTGAGTACCCGCTGGCTATCGAAAGATTAAAGCTCGCCCTCAGCCAGATGGAAGACTATGGACTGCTGGGCGATAAAATTCTGGGCTCGAATTTCAGCTTCCACCTCAAGATTAAGCAGGGGGCGGGGGCTTTCGTCTGCGGCGAGGAGACGGCGCTGATGGCGTCTATTGAGGGCAAGCGGGGCACGCCCCGCTCCCGTCCTCCCTTTCCCGCCCAGTCCGGGCTCTGGGGCAAGCCGACCAACATTAACAATGTGGAGACCTGGGGGAATGTATCGGCCATCCTGCAGAAGGGTGCCGAGTGGTACTCCGGCTACGGTTCGGAGAAGAGCAAGGGCACCAAGACCTTCGCCCTGGCCGGCAAGATAGTGCGCACCGGGCTCATCGAGGTGCCCATGGGCATCCAGCTCAAGGATATTATCTACGGCATCGGCGGCGGCATCCCCGATGGCAAGCGCTTTAAAGCCGTTCAGACCGGTGGTCCCTCCGGCGGTTGCCTGCCGGCAAGCCTCTTGAACCTGCCTGTTGACTACGAGTCGCTGATTCAGGCTGGTTCCATTATGGGCTCAGGGGGCATGGTGGTCATGGACGAGGATACCTGTATGGTGGATATCGCCCGTTACTTCCTCTCTTTCACCCAGTCCGAGTCCTGTGGCAAGTGTGTTCCCTGTCGTATGGGGACAAAGCAGATGCTGGGCGTCTTAGAGGATATCACCAACGGCAAGGGCAAGATGGAGGACATTGACCTGCTTTTGAGCCTGGGCAAGCAGATAAACGCTGGCTCTCTCTGCGGACTGGGGCAGACGGCGCCCAACCCGGCCCTGACCACTATCCGCTACTTCCGCCATGAATACGAAGAGCATATCAAGAAGCACCACTGCCGGGCGGCTGTCTGCCCGGGATTGGTCAGTGCCCCCTGCAGTCACACCTGTCCGGCCGGTATTGATGTGCCCCGCTATGTACGCTTTATTGCCCAGGGTAAGCCTGCCGAAGCGGTGGCCATAATCAGGGAGAAGATTCCCTTCCCCTCGGTCTGTGGCTATGTTTGCATCCATCCCTGCGAAGCTAAGTGCCGGCGCGCCCTTCTCGACGAGGCTATCGGCATAAGGGTGCTTAAGAGGTTCGCCGCCGAGCACGACAGCGGGCTTTGGAAGGCGAACTCCACGGTTGCCCCGCCAAGCGGCAAGCGTGTAGCCGTTGTCGGCTCCGGCCCGGCGGGGCTTACCGCCGCTTACTATCTGGCCAAGCTGGGGCATGCGGTGACCGTCTTTGAGGCCCTACCCGAGGCGGGGGGCATGATGAGGGTCGGCATTCCTGATTACCGCCTGCCCAAGGATATACTCAAGGCTGAAATCAAGGAGATAGAGAATATCGGAGTTGACATAAAGACAAATACGCCAGTTGAATCATTGGACGAGCTTTTCCAGGAGGGCTTTAACGCCGTCTTTCTGGCTACCGGAGCCCACCAGGGCGTTAAAATGGGGGTCAAGGGAGAAAATAACGCCGGGGTGATGGAGTGCGTGGCCTTCCTGCGCGATATAAGCCTGGGCAAGGAGGTAAAGGTAGGGGAGAGGGTGGCTGTTATCGGCGGCGGTAACGCCGCTGTGGATTCGGCGCGGACCGCTCTTCGCCTTGGCGCTAAAGAGGTAACCATCGTCTACCGCCGCACTCAGGCCGAGATGCCAGCCAGCGCTGAAGAGATTGAAGGGGCTATTGCCGAAGGGGTCAAGATTCACTTCCTGGCGGCGCCGTCGAGGATAACCAGCCAGGACGGTGAACTGCTGTTAAAGTGCCTTGAGATGAGGCTGGGCGAGGTAGACGACAGCGGCCGGCCCCGACCTGAGCCGATTGAAGGCAGTGAGTTCACCATGGACTTGGACACAATCATTGCCGCCGTCGGCCAGCGCCCGGAGATTCCCGGGCAGTTCAAGCTTCCTCTGGGTAGGGGGAACACTATTCAGGTTGACCCTGATACCCTGGCCACCGGCCGGGAGGGCGTTTTCGCCGGCGGTGATGCCGTGAACGGCCCGGCCTCGGTCATAGAATCCATTGCTAACGGCAGGCAGGCGGCAATCTCTATAGATAGATACCTGGGCGGCAGTGGTGATATCGAGGAGACGCTGGCGCCCCCGGAAGGCGAGGTAGCGCCGCTTGAGGAGGCCGAAGAGGAGCCGCGGGTTGAAATACCGGCCCTCCCCGTTGCCGAACGGCTCAAGAGCTTCAGCCAGGTGGAGCTGAGTTTAAGCGATAAGATGGCGGTTAAAGAGGCCAATCGGTGCCTGAGATGCGACCTTGAGGAGCGAGATTGATGGAGACAATCAGGCTGACCATTGACGGTCAGGAGGTCAAAGCCAGGAAAGGGATGACCGTGCTTGAAGCCGCCCAGTCGGCGGACATCTATATCCCCACCCTCTGCGCCGACGCCGACCTGGAGCCGTACGGGGGCTGTCGCCTCTGCGTCGTCGAGATTGAGAAGATGCGCGGTCTGCCCACTGCCTGTACCACCCCAGCCACCGACGGCATGGTGGTGCACACCAATACTCCGGCGGTAGACGAGGTACGCCGCACCACCATCAGCCTGCTCCTGGCTGACCACCCCAGCGAGTGCCTGATTTGCGATAGAAGAAAGCGGTGCGGGCCTCTGGATATCTGCCTGCGCAACGTGGCTGTAACCGAGCGCTGTGTAACCTGCGCCAAGAACGAGCACTGCCAGTTGCAGGAGGTCGTTGACTACCTGGGCATTACCGAGCTGCCCTTCCGCAGGACGACAAAGTCGTACCCGGTCGACAACAGTAACCCCTTCTTTTACCGCGACCTGAACAAGTGCATCCTCTGCGGTAAGTGCGTGCGGGTGTGCGACGAGGTCCTGGGGGTGGGGGCGGTGGCTATGGTCAACCGCGGCTATGTGAGCAAGGTAGCCACCTTCGGCGATAAGCCGATACTGGAGTCGAATTGCGTCTCCTGCGGTGAGTGCGTTGCCCACTGCCCGGTGGCGGCTCTCATGCCCAAGGAAGAGGAGTTTCCCGCCAAGGAGGTGGCTACTACCTGCACCTACTGCGGAGTAGGCTGTGGGCTCTATCTGGGTACCTGTGACGGCAAGATAGTGGGCGTGCGGGGCAATAAAGAGGGCACGGTCAATAACGGCTTTCTCTGCGTCAAGGGCAGGTACGGCTTTAGCTTTGTTCATCACCCGGACAGGTTAAAGACGCCGCTTATCAAAAAGGACGGCAAGTTCGTTGAGGCCGGCTGGGACGAGGCTCTGGAGCTGGTCGCCGATAAGCTTAAAAGTTATAAACCCGACGAGATAGCCGTAATCTCCTCGGCCAAGTGCACCAATGAGGAAAACTACCTCGTCCAGAAGCTTGCCCGCGCCGTGCTAGGCACCAACAGCGTCGACCACTGCGCCCGATTGTGTCACGCCCCCAGCGTCACTGGGCTGGTGCAGAGCTTCGGCAGCGGGGCCATGACCAACTCCATCAATGAGTTCAGGGACTCGGGCTGTATCCTGGCCATCGGCACCAACACCACCGAAGCCCACCCCATAATCGCCCTGGAGATAAAGCGGGCGGTGGACAAGGGAGCCAAGCTGATTGTAGCCAACCCCCGCCAGATTGACCTGGTGCGCTGGTCTTACCTCTGGCTGAGGCACAAGCCGGGCTCGGATGTCGCCCTGCTCATGGGCATGATGAAGGTAATCGTCGATGAAGGGCTTCTCGATAAAGCCTTTATCAAAGAGCGCTGTGAAAACTTCAGCGATTTTAAGAAGTCGCTTAATGATTTTGACCTTGACTTCGTCGAGCGGACCACCGGCGTGCCCAAAGAAGATATAGCCGAGGCGGCCAGGGTATACGCCACCCATAAGCCCTCAGCCCTTCTCTACGCCATGGGCATCACCCAGCACTCCCACGGCACCGATAACGTCATCGCTACCGCCAATCTGGCCATGCTCACCGGCAACGTGGGCAAGCCGGCCACCGGGGTAAACCCCTTGAGGGGGCAGAATAACGTCCAGGGGGCATGTGACATGGGCGCTCTGCCTAATGTCTACCCCGGCTACCAGGCGGTGGCTGACAGCGGCATCAAAGACAAGTTTGAAGCCGCCTGGGGCGGCCCTTTGCCGACATCACCCGGGTTGACCATCACCGAGATGGTCGATGCCGCCTACAATAAAAAGGTAAAGGCTATCTATCTTATGGGCGAGAACCCCCTGCTCAGCGAGCCCGATATCAGCCACGCCAGAGAAGCTTTAGAAAAGCTTGATTTCCTGGTAGCCCAGGATATCTTCCTCTCCGAGACGGCCCAGCTGGCCGATGTCGTCCTGCCCGGGGCCAGCTTTGCTGAAAAAGACGGCACCTTCACCAATACCGAGCGGCGGGTACAGAGGGTAAGGAAGGCGGTAGAGCCGATAGGCGACTCTAGGCCCGACTGGTGGATTACCTGCCAGCTGGGCCAGAAAATGGGCAACAACGGCTTTGACTTTGCCAGTCCGGCCAGGATTATGGATGAGATTGCCTCTCTCACCCCCAGCTACGGGGGAATCAGCTATAATCGCCTGGAGAATGGCGGCCTGCAGTGGCCCTGCCCCACCAAAGAGCACCCCGGGACACCTATCTTGCATACCAAGCAGTTTACCCGGGGCAAGGGGCGCTTTATCCCTCTGGCGTACAAGCCGCCGATGGAGCTTCCCGATAGGAAATACCCGCTGGTCCTGACCACGGGACGCAGCCTTTACCACTTCCACACCGGCACCCTGACCAGAAAGATAGAAGGGCTCAATATATTGAAGGGGGAGGCGGTGGAGATGAACCCCAAAGACGCCTCGGCTCTGGGTATCGTTGACGGGGAGAAGGTAAAAGTCATCTCAAGGCGGGGAGAGGTAACCGCCACCGCCAGGATAACCGAGGTTTCGCCGGCGGGGGTGGTCTTCATGGCCTTCCACTTCGCCGAGAGCCCGGCTAATATGCTGACCAACCCCGTCATCGACCCGGTGGCTAAGATACCTGAGTACAAGGTCTGCGCCGCCAGGGTCGAGAAGCTATAATTAGCCGCTACACAGGCTTGTTTGCCCCGTATTGAAGTTGTATAAACCTATTACCTTTTAGGGGCTCGTAGCTCAGCGGCAGAGCGGTCGGCTCATAACCGATTGGTCGCAGGTTCGAATCCTGCCGAGCCCACTTTCTATTTTACCCACATAACCGCAGAACACTTGACATAAAGTGCTGATTTTATATCGTATAGCTAGTTTATTGTCAACTACGGCGTCAGGCCAGGCATGAGGCTCCAGGGCACTTTTCCCGAACATAATGCTGGAAATGCCTGTAATTTTGGATGTTTTTATTGGAAAATCAATTAAAACAAGGAATACCGGCATTAATCCGGGGAATTTTGGATGGAAACAGGCGAAAGGGAAGCACCTCTAGGGGGTCCGAAACAGCCTCGCGCAGAGATAAAGCCTACATAACATATATAGTGCGTCCCAATATTACACAGGGGGAGGGGTCGTATGAAGTGGCTTAGACGAAATGGAGCTATTATCAGCTATTCTAATCCTCTTTTTGGTCTTGCTTGTGTTGCTTTTTGTACTTCTCCCATCTGCATCTGTAATAGAAAAGAGAGCCGAGTCCTACAAATATTAAAAGCGCAACAAAAAGACAGAGATAGCAATCGAGAAATCTTTGAGCCGCAAGCGAGACACCAAGTAGAACCACAGCGCCGCTGACGCTCATCAGAGCAAGGTACTTTCCTCTTGTTATTTCATAGTCTTGCTGTTTGAGATGTTCCTTGATATTATCTAGTTTCTTATCAATCCCGGCTTCCCACTCTTGCTCTTTCTTTTCAAGGTCTTTTTCAGCCATCATCACACCTCCTACAGAAAGATTATACCACATAAATGCCTACTATTATGTAAACTATTCTCTCTTATGTGGTGTGCCTGAGGGGCTGTTGGGCCCTCTTCCTTTTCCTCCCCCTTTGTTAAAGGGGGAACAAGGGGGATTTCCTTTCCTAAATCCCTCTCTATCTCCCTTTAGTAAAGGGAGAGGCTTAGCTTAGAGGTATCAAACCACTCGGAAGAATTTAGGGACGCCCAGATTTGGCTCTCAGCGCGTCATAGCTAGACTGGCTGCATCGTGCGGCTCAAAGTGCGGCTGATTAGCGCCAGGAGCCTGCCCAGTCCCCATTTCTTAGCCGCCGAGATGAGCACCGTGTTCTCGTCGGCCTCGGTCTGGCCGGAAAGGTACTTCAGCGCCGACTCCTCATCCCAGATTCGGCTGTTATCAAGCAGTAAATCAATCTTGTTCAGCGCTGTAATCCGGGGCTTATCGATGAGGCCAAGCTCGGCCAGGATATTCTCGACAATCTGGCACTGAGCTGAAGCGTTATGACAAGTTAAATCGACCACATGGAGGAGCAGGTTGGCTTCGGAAAGCTCTTCCAGGGTCGCCTTGAAGGCGCTGACGATGGTGGGCGGCAGTTTCCTGATGAAGCCGACGGTATCGGTCAATAGAATGGTGCTCTTATCAGGCAGGGCCAGCCGCCTGGTGGTCGGGTCCAGAGTGGCGAACAGCTTGTCCTCGACGAAGACATCGGCGTGGCTCAAGGCATTGAGCAAGGTGCTCTTGCCAGCGTTGGTATAGCCGACTATAGCCACAATGGGGATACCGCTCTTCCGGCGTTGTTGACGATAAAGTTGGCGGTGTTTCCTTATGTCATCTATTTGCGCTTCTAAACGGTGTATTTTGCGCTGGATGAGGCGCCTATCGGTCTCCAGCTGGGTCTCACCGGGGCCTCTGGTGCCGATGCCGCCGCCCAGCCTCTCTAAGTGGCGCCACTGCCCGGCAAGGCGCGGTAAAAGGTACTGGTGCTGGGCCAGCTCCACCTGCAACTGCCCCTCTCTGGTCCTGGCGCGCCTAGCAAAGATGTCCAGAATCAGGGCTACACGGTCAATTACCTTTACCTGAAGGGCTTCTTCCAGGTTTCTCTGCTGGAGCGGCGAGAGCTCATCGTCAAAGATAGCCAGGCTGTAGCCGGTGCTCTCTTTTAAGGTTATCAGCTCGGCCAGCTTGCCCCTGCCCAGATAGTGTGTCTTTGACGCCCTAGACAGCTTCTGGATGAGCTTGCCAGCCACTTTGGCCCCTGCCGTGCCGGCTAGCTGGGTCAGCTCGTCTATGGAGTCATCCGCCGACCAGCCATCGGCACTGCCTTTGGGGGTTACAGCTACCAGGAAGGCCCTCTCCGGCGCAGGCTTGGTAACGATTGTCGCCTTAATAATTATGCCTCCGTAACATTATGTAAAGTCAATCCCCGGCCTTAGCTTCCTTCTGGAGTCGCGCCAGGTTGCCAGCCTTGATAAGCCCTTTACTAGAGAGGCGTCGGGGACGGTTAAAGAGAGCCGTATATAGCCCTCACCGTGCTTGCCGTAGCCTGTCCCCGGGGTAACCAACACCCCTACCCTCTCCAGCAGGTCGGTGGCAAAGTCCACCGAGGTGTAGCTCTGGGGGACCTTAGCCCATATGTAGAGGGTTGCCTTGGGCGTCTGGGCTTTAAGCCCCATGTTATTAAGCACCTCGATAACCAGGTCGCGGCGCCTCTGGTAGATGTCATTGTGCTCCTGGATACAGTCCTGAGGGCCGCTCAGGGCCTCGATAGCGGCGTATTGAATAGCTTGGGGAATCCCTGAGTCCAGGTTGGACTTAAGCCTCTTCAGGGCGTCTATCATGGCCGCGTTGCCTACCACCATGCCTATGCGCCAGCCGGTCATGTTATAGATTTTAGACAGGGAGTTGAACTCCACCCCTATTTCTTTGACCCCGTCGGCCTGCATGAAGCTGACCGGCTGATAGCCGTCAAAGGCGACCTCGGAATAAGGCCCATCGTGGCAGACAGCCAGGTTATTGCCCCTGGCAAATGATACTGCTTTATTGAAGAAGTCGAGGTCAGCTATGGCGGTGGTCGGGTTGTTGGGGTAGCTGAGCCAGAGCAGCTTGGCTTTCTTCAATATGTGGGCGGGTACAGCCTCCAGATCAGGCAGAAAACCGTTCTTCTCAGTGAGGGGCAGATAGTGAGCCGAGCCGCTGGCTACCATAGTGCTTACTGCGTAGACGGGGTAGGCCGGGTCGGGTATCAGGGCGACATCCCGGTAGTCGATAAAGCAGAAGGTAATGTGGTAAATGCCCTCTTTAGAGCCGATGAGGGGCAGTACCTCTTTATCGGCGTCCAGGGTGACACCGAAGCGCTTTTTGTACCACTCGGCTATAGCCCGGCGCAGTTCAGGCAGGCCCTCGGTCTCCGGGTAGCGGTGGTTGGCCGGGTCTTTGGCGGCTTTACACAGCCTTTCGATTATATGGCTTGGCGTGGGAATATCGGGGTCGCCCACGGCAAAGCTGACTACCTCTTCGCCCTTAGCCTTTTTCTGGGCAATCTTCTTATTGACCTCAACGAAGAGATAAGGCGGTAGGTTCTCAATCCGTCTTGACATTTTCATCTGGCCACTCTCCACTAAATACGATTTCAGTCGGCCCGCTTAAAAAAACCTCCCCGGAACCGGCCCACTCTACGTTTAAAGTTCCTCCGGGCAGTTTTATATCAACCTTACTATCGGTATAACCGTGTAATCGGGCTAAAACGGCTATGGCGCAGGCACCGCTGCCGCAGGCCAGCGTCTCCCCGGCTCCCCTCTCCCACACCCTGGCCTCTATCCGCTTTCGGCTCAAGACCCTGGCCACCTCGAAGTTGGTCCTATTGGGAAACATGCGGTGATTTTCCACCTTCGGCCCTATCTCTGATAAGGGGAAATCGGACACCGCCTGCTGTGTAAAGTAAACGGCGTGGGGATTGCCCATAGAGACCAGACTCAGGGGCAGCTCCCTATCGTCTAGGCTGATCTCATAGTCCAGTATCGGCTGGCGCTGGACAAACATCATCACCGGTATCTCAAAGGTGGCGAACTTGGGCTCACCCATAGCTACCTGAATGATAGTCGTCTTACCCTTGGTGTGCAATCTGGCTTTTTTTATTCCAGCCATCGTCTCTATTGATATTTCAGTGGCGTTTTTATCGACTAATCCCCTATCCCAGACGTATCTAACCAGGCACCTCAGGCCATTGCCACAGGCCTCGGCCTCGGAGCCATCGGGGTTGAACATGCGCATCTGGAAGTCGGCATTATCTGAGGGTAGAATCACTATCAGGCCGTCGCCGCCGATACCAAAGTGGCGGTGGCATATGGCTATCGCCAGCCGCGACCAATCACGCGGCGCCTGCCCACCCTCCACCACTATAAAATCGTTGCCCGCACCCTGCGCCTTGGTGAAATTCATCAACTGCTGCTCTTTAGAAACTTGTTAAGCGGTCCCATAATCTCGTAATCCGAGGCCTTTAGTATATCAAACCACTTTATTCTGGGGTCTTGCAACTGGAACCAGGTGTATTGCTGGCGGGCGAGACGATGGGTCTCAAACTTGATTTGCTGGACGGCAGCGGGCAGGGTCAGCTCGCCGCTGAGGAAGAGCCCAATCTGCCTATAGCCAATGCTGGACATGGCCGGCGTATTGAAGCTAAAGCCTCGGCTGATAAGCCGCTTAACCTCGTCAACCAGCCCCATCTCCATCATCGCCTCTACCCTCAGGTCAATGCGGCGGTAAAGCTCTTCCCTGTCTACGGTCAGCCCTATGATAAAGGTCTTAAACGGCGGCGCCACTTTGTCTCTAAGCTGGGAGAATGGGGTCTCCGTTTCGTTATAGACCTCAAGCGCCCTTATGGTGCGGCGCACGTTGCGGGGGTCAATCCTCTGCGCCGCCTCCGGGTCGACGCTGGCCAGTTCGTCATGGAGCTCATCCTCCCCTCCCCTGGCCGCCCTCTCCTCCAGGCCCTGCCTGAATCCGGGGTCGGGCGCTACCTGCGGTATTCCCCACCCCTCCATCACCGCCCAGACATACTGCCCGCTACCACCGACTACTATAGGTAGCTTCTCACGCTGCTGGATGTTCTCGATGGCTTTGAAAGCTAGTTGCTGATATTGGGCCAGGCTGAAGTTCTCATTGGGGCTGGCGATGTCAATCAGGTGATGGGGGACGAGGGCCCGCTCCTGGGGGGTGGGCTTGGCTGTGCCGATGTCCATATAGCGGTAAATCTGCCGGCTGTCGGCGCTGACTATCTCCCCGCCCAGTGCCTGAGCCATCTGAATAGCCATCCGGCTCTTGCCGACTCCGGTAGGGCCGACTATAGCCAGCAGTTTGTTCATCTTTTTTGCTTAATCTCCGAGGTCTGCTTCACTATGCTCAAAAAATCGCTGGCTTTGAGGCTGGCTCCACCGACGAGGGCGCCGTCTATCTCGGGCTGGTTGATGAACTCGGCGATATTATCGGCGGTTACACTGCCTCCATAGAGGATGCGCACCTGCCGGGCAATACTATTGCCATGCTTTTGGGAGATATGCTGGCGGATAAAGCCGATGGTCTCGTTGGCCTGCTTGCCGCTGGCGGCTCTGCCAGTGCCGATAGCCCAGACCGGCTCATAGGCTAGAACTAAGCCACCGGAGTAATACTCCCCCTCCGCGGACGAGTCCAGCT
>DAOUMQ010000026.1:0-6628 GCA_034410425.1 Dehalococcoidales bacterium
ACCGGAGGCTCTCAAAGCTGGACGTCCCCGCCCTGCTGACCCACGAACCCGGCGGCACTCCTCTTGGCGAACAGATAGCCGCATGGTTGAAAAAGAGCCGCAATATAGAAATATCGCCAATGACCGAGCTGATGCTCTTCAACGCCTCCCGTGCCCAGCTGGTCACCGAGGTAATCCAGCCCAATCTCAAGAGCGGGAAGGTGGTTATCTGTGACCGCTATGACGATTCCACCACCGTTTATCAGGGCTACGGGCGGGGGCTGGACATGGCTATGGTCAAGGCGACCAATAATACGGCTACTCAGGGACTGAAGCCCGACCTTACCATCCTGCTGGATATGCCGGTGGAGGAGGGACTTGGGCGTAAAAAGGGGGGCAAAGACCGCTTTGAGCAGGAAGCACTGGCCTTTCACCGTAAAGTGAGGGGAGGTTATCTCAAATTAGCCTCAGAAGAGCCAGAGCGCTGGCTGATAGTCGATGGAGCCCAGCCCAAAGAGAAGATAGCCGATATTATCTGGCAGAGGGTTAGCCAGCTGATTTCAAAGAGGGAAGGCGGCTAGATGGCTAAAAAGCGAGTTGCCGTTGCCATGAGCGGCGGCGTAGATTCATCGGTGGCGGCGGCATTGCTCAAAAAAGCCGGCTTTGAAGTCAGCGGCGTCTATATGCAGCTGTGGCCGGACTCTAACCCATCGGCCAAATCAGATTTAGAGCGCACCTGCCGGCTCCTGGGTCTACCTCTTCATCAGCTTGACCTGGAAGAGGAGTTCAAAAGTCTGGTTGTCGACTACTTCTGCGGCGAATACAGCCTGGGTAGAACGCCTAACCCCTGTATAGCCTGCAACCAGCAGTTGAAATTCGGTCTGCTTCTGGAAAAGATAAGGGAGATGGGGGCCGATTACCTGGCCACCGGCCATTATGTTAGGCTGGAAGCGTCACCTGAAGGCTACCGACTGCTGAAAGCGGTTGACATAACCAAAGACCAGTCCTATTTTCTCTATACTCTGGGGCAGGGGCAGCTAAAGCATCTGCTCTTTCCCTTGGGCGGGATGAGCAAAGAAGAAGTCAGAAAAGCGGCAAATGAGCTTGATTTACCCACAAATAGCCGCCGTGACAGCCAGGACGTCTGCTTTATCTCCGATAATGACTACCGGGCGTTTATCGCTAAGCATATATCTCTCCAGGAGGGGGAAATAGTTGACATAAGCGGGAAGGTTCTAGGCAAACACAGCGGTCTGGCCCGATATACGGTGGGGCAGAGGCAGGGTTTGGGGCTTGATTCGGCTTTGCCGCTCTATGTGCTTGAACTTGACGCTGAAAATAACAGATTGGTGGTGGGTAGCCGGGAACAGGCTTTACATAATGCTCTTGTTGCCAGCCGTATAAGCTGGGTATCGGGAAAAACCCCTGAAAAAACGTTAAAAATAACGGCTAGGGTCCGTTACAAAGCGCCTGATTCAGCCGCTGAGCTTCGTCCCATCAACGGTGGGGCTGAGCTTCGTTTCTTAGAGCCGCAGTGGGCGATTGCCCCCGGGCAGTCGGTAGTATTTTACCAGGGCGATGCTGTCCTGGGCGGGGGAGTGATTGATGCCGTCCTTCACTGAAGAAGAAATCTTCAGCGCGCAGGGCTATCGGCTCATTGCCGGTATTGACGAGGCTGGCCGCGGCGCCCTGGCCGGCACGGTGGTCGCCGCCGCCGTCATCCTGCCCAATGGTATAAGCGCCTCCTGGTTTAACGAGGTCAAAGACAGCAAGCTGTTAACTCCTGCAAAACGTGAGCTCCTCTTTCACCATATCCACGAAATAGCCGTTTCGGTAGGCATCGGTCTGACTCCCCATCACCTGATAGATACTCGGGGCATAGTTATGGCTACCCGCCTGGCCATGAAGCAGGCCATAGAGAAACTTTCACCGGCCCCACAGTCCCTGCTCATCGACTATATGCGCCTGCCCGAGGTCGAACTGCCCCAAAAAGGCATTACCAACGGCGATAATCTGTGCTTCTCCATAGCCTGCGCCTCTATCATTGCCAAGGTAGCCCGCGACCAGCTGATGGTGGAGTTCGACAGCATCTACCCCGGCTATGGGCTGGCCCGGCATAAGGGCTACGGCACCAGACAGCACCTTGCCTGCCTGTCTAAACTTGGCCCCTGTCCCATCCACCGCCGCTCATTTAGACCGGTGAGGGAGATGGTGCTCTACGGTCGCTTATTTTAAGGAATAGAAAGTATAATTTGGAGGTTTTTATGAACAAGAGTGAAATACTGGCCTTTCTGAACGCCAACCCCACCTGCTATCTGGCTACGTTAGAAGGCAACAAACCCCGTGTGCGGGCTATGGGCATGGTTAAGGCCGATGAGGATGGCGTCATCATTGAGACTGGCACCTTTAAAGACGTATATAAACAGATGGCGGCCAACCCCAATGTGGAGATCTGTTTCTTTAATGCCCAGGACGGCATCCAGATAAGGGTGAGCGGTGCCGTTGAAGCCGTGGATGACCGCAAGCTGAAGGACGAGATAATCGCCCAGCGCCCATTTTTAAAGCAGAGGGTAGCCGAAGGGGGCTACGAGGCCATGGGCGTCTTCCGGCTTAGAGGCCAGGCCTATGTCTGGAGCTTCGCCACTGGTTCCGAACCCAAGACCTATGTCCAGCTATAGATAGTATCTTTTCCCACCCGCCGCTTTTGAGTGGAAGGGGGAATCAGGAGAGTCTCAAGAGAGGCGAAGCCTCTTTTGGGCGGGCAGGGTGGGAAGAAAGTCGACCGATTAGGGATAAATGAAGCGCCGAGAGACCGGTATTCTGGGTGAAAAGCTGGCCAGGAACTTCCTCCAGAAGCAGGGTTACCATATCCTGGAGGCTAACTACCGTTGCCCTGAAGGCGAGATTGACCTGGTAGCCAGGCACAAAGACTGTCTGGTCTTCGTTGAGGTGAAGACAAGAAGGAGCCTGGCCTTCGGCATGCCTGAAGAGTCAATCACAGCGGCCAAGAAGGAAAGATTGAAGGCGGTCGCCTACCACTATCAGCAGACTCATAGCGATTTGCCCTCGTCATGGCGCATTGATGTTGTCGTTATAGAGCTGGGGCGAAAGGGGAAGCCGTCAAGGATTGAAATTATCGAGAATGCCGTCGGCGAAGCCTGAATCGTTTTGTTCCTCCCTATACCATGTGTCTTCCTTCCCACCCAAACCCACCCTAGAGAGGTTGTACCTCTCTTAGATTCTCTCACCCTGCCCCGCCCTCGTAGGTTGGAGCCTTCCCTCCCTTGCTTTTTCAGGGGTGTTCAAGTGGGGCGCCAGCCCCTGTAGGGCGGGTGGGTCAGGGAAAACTAACCTCGGCTTTACTCGGCCAATCGGGCTGTGCTAGAATTAACTGCCTAAAAGGAGCTATAGATATGGTTTCGCCGGAGGCAATGTCAAGACAGAGGCAGCGCATTATTGATGCCAACCTGAACCGTGCCGGCGAGGGGCTTCACCTCCTGGAAGACCTGGCCCGGCTGATGCTCAACGACGCCGCCCTGACCCAGCAGTTAAAGACTATCCGCCATGAGATTTTAAGGGGCGACCTGGCCTTTAACCAGCAGCTCATCCAGTCCCGGGACCCGGCCGGCGATGTTGGCGCTGATATTGAAGGCTTGGCTGAGGAAAAACACCGGGAGCTGCCGATAATGGTGGTGGCTAATTCCAGAAGGGTCCAGGAAGCGCTGCGGACCCTGGAAGAGCTGGCCAAGATTCCCGGTATCGCTCCCAAGTTGGAGGGGGGAAGGTTCAAGAAGGCCCGCTTTAGCCTCTATGCCCTGGAGCGCCAACTGCTCTCCAAATTATCGCGCCAGGACAAGACCCAGCATTTAAGCGGCCTCTATGCCATCATAGATAGCCAGGCGTTGGGCGGCCGCAAGCACCTTGAGGTGGCCGAAAAGCTGATTAAGGGTGGGGCTAAGGCAATCCAGCTGCGCGATAAGCTCACTAATAAAGACGAACTGCTTTCTCTGGCTCATCAGCTAAAAAAGCTGTGCTCGGAGAAAGGGGTTCTTTTTATAGTCAATGACTACCTGGATATAGCCCTGGCTAGCGGCGCCGACGGGCTGCACCTGGGACAGGAAGACCTGCCCCTATTGATAGCCCGCAGACTTTTGCCTATCGACGTAATCCTGGGCGGCTCGGTGACCACGGTGAGCCAGGCTAAGGCGGCTGAGTCCAGCGGGGCTGACTATATCGCCGTTGGTTCAATCTACCCGACAGCTTCCAAGGAGAAGGCAAGGGTGGTCGGATTAGAAAGGCTGCGTCGGATCAGGGAGGCGGTAAGCCTGCCCCTGGTTGCCATCGGGGGCATTAACCAAGACAATGCGGCCGAGGTTGCCGCCGCCGGCGCCGACGCTGTGGCCGTTATCACGGCTTTACTAGAGGCGGAGGATATGGAAAAAGCCGCCCGAAAGATAACTGCCCGATTCGAGGCCGGCAAGTGAGCGGACTGACCGATAACCTGGAGCCAATCGCCGAGCGTATCAGGCAGAGCTTCTCGGCTAAAGACGCCGCCAGGGAAAAAGTGCTGCCCCTTTGCCGCGAGACTATTCGCCACTGCAGCAATGCTATCCGCGCCGTCCACCGCCAGGAGTTTGACCAGGCTGAAGAACTGCTAACTTTAGCCCGCAAACTGTTGACCGAGCTTGAGCAGGGCATCGCTGACTACGACGAGCTCGCCTCTTCCGGTTTTGTCAGGGACGCACGGAAGGAGTTCGCCGAGGGCAGTATCACCCTGGCCCTGGTGACCGGCCAGCACCTCCCCGACCCGGAGGAGCTGGGTATCGATGCCGTCGCCTACCTGAACGGGCTGGGCGAAGCCGTCGGCGAGCTGCGGCGCTACCTGTTGGACAGCATACGGCGGGGCGACCTTTCTAAAGGGGAGGAACTGCTATCGGCTATGGACGATATCTATAACACCCTGGTTACCATAGATTTCCCCGACGCCATAACCGGCGGCCTGCGCCGTACCACCGACATGGTCCGCGGGGTTTTAGAGAGGACGCGCAGCGACCTGACCCTGACCATGGGGCAGAAGGGCCTGGTGGACAAGCTAAAAGATTTCTCGGCTGATAAGTAGGCAGTCACCCCGTATTTTACCTAGTTGAAATGGCCTATTTTTCTTGACCGCCTACATTTTCATATGTTAATATATTCTGGTTTAACTGTTACCCTTTTTCATATTTCCCCCACCTTAACATGGAGAGAGTAAAGGAGGGCAAAGTGGAGCCCAGAGAAGAGCCCAAGATCGGTGTCTATATCTGTCATTGCGGGACTAATATCGCTGGTACCGTGGATGTGCAAGCGGTTACCGAGTTTGCCAAGACTCTGCCGGCGGTGACTGTCGCCCGAAATTATACCTATATGTGCTCCGACCCGGGGCAGGACCTTATCCGGCAGGACATCAAGGAGCTGGGGCTTAACCGGATAGTGGTGGCTTCGTGCTCCCCGCTGATGCATGAGCGCACCTACCGTCGGGTCTGCCAGGAATCGGGCTTGAACCCTTACCTCTTTGAAATGGCTAATATCAGGGAGCATTGCTCTTGGGTGACCGAGGACCGAGCCGCTGCTACCGAGAAAGCCAAGGCTCTGGTGAGCGCTGCGGTAAGGCGCGTTTACTATCAGGAGCCCCTGGAGACCAAGGAGGTGCCGGTCAATCCCAACACCCTGGTGGTGGGGGCCGGCATCGCTGGCATTCAGGCGGCTCTGGAGATTGCCGATTCCAAGCACAAGGTCTACCTGGTGGAGAGGGAGCCCAGCGTCGGCGGACACATGATACAGCTGGACAAGACCTTCCCCACCCTCGACTGCTCGGCCTGTATCCTCACCCCCAAGATGAGCCTGGTGGGCGCTCACCCCTATATCGAGCTGATGTCCTACAGCGAGGTAGAGGGCATCTCCGGCTATGTGGGCAACTTCAAGGCTAAGATAAAGAAGAAAGCCAGGTATGTTGATGTCGATAAGTGCACCGGCTGCGGCGAGTGCTCCAGCGTCTGCCCGGTTGAGGTGCCTAACGAGTTTGACCTAGGGCTGGGCATGAGGAAGGCTATCTACCGGCCCTTCCCTCAGGCGGTGCCCAACGTTTTTGCCATAGACAAGCGGGGCTACCCGCCCTGCCGGGTCGCCTGCCCCGCCGGAGTCAATGCCCAGGGCTATGTTGCCCTTATTTCTCAGGGCAAGTTCAAAGAAGCCCTCGAGGTGCTGCGCCGGACCATGCCCTTTGCCGGCGTCTGCGGGCGGGTCTGTACCCATCCCTGCGAAGCGGAGTGCGAACGGGGCAAGGTCGATGAGCCGATTTCCATCCGCTCGCTCAAGCGCTTTATGTCCGACTATGAAATGAAAGTGGGACGGGAAAAGGCGACTCCCATTGAGAGAACAAAGGAAGACAAGGTAGCTATCCTCGGCTCAGGCCCGGCGGGCATAGGCTGTGCCTACGACCTGATAAGAGAGGGCTATCCGGTTACCATCTTTGAGACGGCGCCTAAGGCGGGCGGACTGCTGCGCTACGGCATCCCTGAGTACAGGCTGCCCCAGAAAGTGCTTGATAATGAAATCAGCTATGTCGAAGAGCTGGGGGTGGAGATAAAGACCAAGAGCCCGGTGCAGAAGC
>DAOUMQ010000027.1:0-11016 GCA_034410425.1 Dehalococcoidales bacterium
GCTTTTTAGCTATAATAGCCATACTTTCAAGCCGTGGTGAGTGTCGCCTAGTGGTCTAAGGCGCCAGGTTGTGGCCCTGGAGAACGAGGGTTCAAATCCCTCCACTCACCCCAACCAAGCAAGCGCCTATAGCTCAGCGGATAGAGCATCGGTCTTCGGAACCGAGGGTCGTGGGTTCGAATCCCTCTAGGCGCACTTTTTATTGTGCCCGCATTTTGCTTTGAAAAGAAACAGGAGCGTAACCATGAAGTATCACACCACCCGCAGTAAGAGAGCCCTTGACCTTGATGAAATCAAGGCATCTCCAGCGGCGGAGCGAAAACTGCCCTGGTGGATAAAGGAGGTCGATAAACCCACGGTAGAGATTGACTGGAGTCAGATGAAGCGCTTCGACTCCAGCAATATCATGTTCCTCAATGGTTTTGCCAATGCGGTGGGCCCCGATAATGCCATGAAGGTAGGCGGACGCGCTGCCGAGACGTGCCAAAAAAATATACTTAAAAAAAAGCCGGGGTTCACCATCAGAGAAAAGGCGCTGGTCACTGCCGGCTGGCTGACCTCACTCTTAACGACGGAGCACTCCTTCCTTGGCCCCCAGCTCCCCGTCCCCCCTGAAATGTCGGGCATACCCGATGGCTTTGACTACCCCCGCTACGAGGGCACCCCTGAGGAAAACACGCGGATGGTTCGGACGGCAGCCAAGCTTTATGGCGCCGCCTCGGTAGGCGTGGTAGAGCTTGACCAAAACACCCGCAAGCTATTCTACGCCAACGACGGCTGGGACGGCCGGAGATGGGAGTTTGAGGATGTAGACAAAGCCTACGAGACCAAAAAGAAGAAGGTAATACCCTATAAAGCGAGATGGGTTATTGTCTACACCATCCGCATGTCCCCACCCACCCTGGCTGCAGCCCCAACGGCAATAGCCACCGCCGCCGCCTCGATAGCCTATTCTAAAGGCACTTCAGTCCAGCTACGCCTCCAGCAGTTCTTAAACAGTCTGGGCTATCAGTGTCTGGCTGACGGCAACATGGGTACCTCGGGTAACAGCCCCGGCTTTGCTATACTGGCCGGACTGGGCGAACTCAGCCGTTTGAACCGAATGATTTCGCCAAGGTGGGGCCCCATGGTGCGGGTATTCAAGGTGATTACCGATCTGCCGCTGGCTCCCACCAAGCCGATAGATGCCGGTATATTTCGCTTCTGCCGTATCTGTAAGGAATGCGCCGAGCTCTGCCCCTCTAATGCCCTCAGTCTGGAAACGGAACCCTCCTGGGAGATAACGGGGCCCTGGAACAACCCCGGTGTCAAGACATACTATGAGAAAGCGCCCAACTGCTTTTCACAGTGGCTGAAGCTGGGAGGGCATGACTGCGGCATCTGCCTGGCCTGTTGTCCCTTCTCCAAGCAGGACAAGTCGTTTATACACCTACACGATACGGTCAGGCAGATTATCGCCACCACGCCGGCGTTCAACTCAATGTTCCGAAGGCTGGATACCGACCCGGGTTACGGGAATGACCCTGAAGACTGGTGGGACCTTGACCTACCCCCGTACGGCTACAAAAACACGCAAGGGCTGTAGACGCAGTTAGGGGCTTTTAGCCCGTTTTTACCTCGGGCAATTCCTCCAGGGCCGCCTTCGCTTTTTGCTCGGGGAAAGGCTGGTCTTCTATCGCCCCTTGAGCGAAATCCTTGAAGGTGCTCAAGTCAAGATTGCTGTTGCCGTCCAGCAGAAAGAGGATGTTATTCTTCTTTTTACTCTTCTTGCAGGCCAGCGCCTCATCGATAACCGCCGCCACCGCATAAGAGGTCTCCGGCGAGGGTATCAGCCCCTCGGTGCGGGCGAAGGTTATGGCCGCCTCAAAAGCCTTGCGCTGCATATAGGTCTTGACCTCGAGCTGTTTTTCGCTGTAGAGAGCGCTGACCAGCGGCGAAATCCCGTGGTAGCGCATGCCGCCGGCGCGGATGTCCGGCGGGACGAAGCTGCGACCCAGGGTATACATCTTGAGCATGGGGGATAGCCCCTCGGTATCGACGTAGTCGTAGGCGTAGCGCCCCTTGGAAAGGCTGGGACAGGCCGCCGTCTCGATGGCCATTATCCGCGTCCCCCGCCCCCCTTCCTGATAGAAGGGGAAAGCCAGGCCGCCCAGACCGCTGCCGCCGCTGACCGCGCCGATGATTAAATCGGGGGCAACGCCGGCCCCGTGCATCTGGCTGCGCGCCTCAAGACCGATGACGGTCTGGTGCAGCAGGACATGGTTCATCACCGTGCCCCAGGAAAACTTGGTATCGTCACGGCTGTTAGCCTCCTGGAAGGCTTCGCTCAAGGCGATGCTCAGGCTCCCTGGCGAGTTGGGGTCCTGGGCTAGTATCTTCTTGCCGGTAAAGGTCTTTTCGCTGGGACTGGGCACGACCTCGGCGCCCAGTATCTCCATGACGTAGCGCCCGTATACCTTCTGCTCGTAGCTTGACCTTACCATGTATACCTTGCAGCGGATACCGAAGTAGTTGCAGGCGATAGCCAGAGAAGCTCCCCATTCGCCGTTGCCGGTAGCCGTCACCATGCATTTGACGCCCTCGTCCTGGACAGCGTAGTACGCTTGAGCCACCGCCGTGTTCATCTCATGGCTCCCCGAGGGGCTGCCGCCTTCGTCCTTATAGAAGATGCGGGCTGGCGTATCCAGACTCTTCTCCAGCCTCTCGGCGCGGTAGAGGGGAGTCGGTCTCCAGTGGGAGTAGAACTCGCCGACTTCCTGGGGGATAGGCAGGTCTCGCTTGTCCCTCTCCAGCTCCTGGTCAATGATAGAATAAGGCGCCAGATACTCAAGGTCGTGGTGGCTGAGGGCATAGCCGCTGGAGCTCATCATGGGGGGAACGTTGAAGTCCAGGTCGGGGATGATGTTATACCAGTTCTTCGGTATCTTATCGGTCTTCGGCGCAATTCTCATTTTGAAACCTCCGCCTGTTACCCATTGAGGATATTTGCCTCGACCAAACGGTAAGTGTTATTGTAAGGGTGACCGTTAGTTGTGTCAATAACCCCACTGGAAGGACAAAAACTATGATTCGCCAGTGCCACTCAGGTGATATGGAGCGGGTATACTTCATCATCAACCAGGCCGCCAAGGCCTATGAAGGCGTCATACCGCCCGACTGCTATCACCAGCCCTACATGCCCAGGGAGGAACTGGAGCGGGAGTGGAAGCGGGTGAGCTTCTTCGGCTGGGAGGCAAACGGGGAGCTGGTGGGAATTATGGGGCTGGAACCGATTAAAGACGTCACCCTCATCCGCCATGCCTATGTACTGCCGGAGTGGCAGAGGCAGGGAATAAGCAGTAAGCTCCTCGCCCACCTTAAGGGGCAGGTGGCCACCCGCCGCCTGCTGGTGGGAACCTGGGCCGATGCCCGCTGGGCAATCGACTTTTATCTAAAGCACGGCTTTAAGCTACTACCGGATAAGGACAAGGTGCTAAAGAGCTACTGGGACATCCCACAGCGCCAGATTGAGACCTCGGTGGTGCTGGGCTAGGCTTTACCCGGCCAACGCCCCCAAGGACAGCCGCAAGTATTGACAATTGTCATTTTAGTTGTACAATGTGGGCATCACACCCGAAAAGGGGGCAGAAATGAAAAATCTAGTCAAAGCGCTTATCGTCCTTGCCCTGATCGCCCTTGTCCTGGTGCCGGTGGCGGCCTGCCAGGGGCCAGCGGGGCCGCAGGGGCCAGCGGGGCCAGCGGGACCGGCGGGACCGGCGGGGCCAGCGGGGCCGGTAGGACCAGCCGGACCGGCCGGACCGGCCGGACCAGCGGGATCACCACAGCAGATAGTGGTTACCTACGACTTTGAGGAATTCCCGATGCACAGCCCCTACGCTGTCGTCGACGTATATGTCGGCCAGCTGGTACGGATTAAAGGGGCTGGCTTTACCCCGGGAGACGTAGTGACCCTGACCATCTGTGAAGACGATACCTTGCTTCAGTTGATGGAGATGAATTGGATAGCATACCTGCTGGTTGACCTTCCCGGCGACGTTGTCACTGCCAATAGTTGCGGCGCCTTCGAGGTATACACCTATATTCCCAGCATTTATGCCAGCTATTGGCCGCCGCGGACTGTCACCGTAAGGGCCTGGGTTGGCGGCGTCCTCCAATGTGTCTGGCCACTGGATATCTGGCCTCCTGGAGAATTCTTGATGTTCCATCCCTGGCCAGGATAAGAACTGGTTAGAGCGGTAATTAGTTACGGTATATAGCAGACCCGATATGGCGGGGGCTAATGCTTCTTGGCGTTATTCCAAGAGCCTGACCGGCAGGAGCTGATTGGTCAGGTCCTTATCGCTCTTGGTAAATACCCTGATATAGTTATCGGTGAGGCCAGACCAGACACCGCAGGTCTCCTTCTCCCAGAGCACCATCAGCGTCTGGCCCAGAAACCTTTGCCGGAACTTGCGAACGCTCGTTCTAGCTAAAGCCAGCATTCGCCGGCTCCGCTCCCGCTTGAGCTTGTCCCCCACCTGGTCGGGCATTTCGGCGGCTTTGGTGCCGGGGCGGGGGGAATAGCTAAAGACGTGGATACGGGCAAACCCCAACTGCGTGGCCAGATTATAGCTCTCTTTGAACTCGGCCTCGGTCTCACCGGGGAAGCCGACGATGACATCGGTGGTGATAGCGGCCTCAGATATCATACCCCTGATTAAGGCTACCGCCCGCCGATAGTCGGCGGTAGTATAGCGCCGCTTCATCCTTTCCAATACGGCGTCGCTGCCGCTCTGCAAGGAGAGGTGAAAATGGCGGCAGAGCCGGCTGTCAGACCAAAGCCCGATAAGCTGGGGGGATATCTCCTGCGGCTGGAGGGAGGAAAGCCTCAACCTGACAACGTCGGTCTCGGCTAGAACACGCTTCAGCAGTTCTTTTAAGCCCGCCCCGCCATCGTCATAGGCGCCAATCTCGGTGCCGGTGAGCACCACCTCTTTATAGCCATCGGCAACGCGGTCTTTGACCTCTGAAATAACCTGGTCAAGGGGCAGGCTCTTTTCTCTACCCCGCACCAGGGGCACAATGCAGTAGCTGCAGAAGCTATTACAGCCATCCTGGACCTTGACCATAGCGCGGGTCCTGAAATCGGCACCGTTGGTTGAAGCTTCTTTCATAGCGGGACGGCTCAGTCTCCCTGATTCTTCAAGGAGCGGCAGTAACTGCGCTTTCTGGCGGTTATCCAGGACAAGGTCTACCCCCTCAATCTGGGCCAGCTCCTGGCGGGCGCGCTCGGCATAGCAGCCGATAGCCACCACCAGGGCCTCAGGGTGGCGGCGGTGCGCTCCTTTTAGCCAACGGCGGCACTTGCCGTCGGCGACATGGGTAACGGTGCAGGTATTGAGCACGTAGACATCAGCCCCGTCATCGGGCGGCACCAGCCGATAGCCGGCCCGGGCGAACTGGCGGGCCAGGAGCTGGGTCTCCGCCTGGTTGAGCTTACAGCCTATGGCGTCCAGGGCAACCTTGGGTATCTTTGAGCTTATAACCATACTCTTTAAAAATTATATGGCGAGATGCGGCGGCGGTCAAATACAGGGCTCTCTTAAGAAAGGGTCCTTTTACCCACCCAAACCCACCCAAAAGAGGCTGGCGCCTCTCTTTCACTCCTCCACTTCCTCCTCCCCCCCTTCAGCTCTGATTTCCCACCCAAACCCATCCTACATGGGCTGTGACCCCTATTATAACCCCGAAAATTAAGAGTTTTAGAGGTGAAACCTCTATAGGGTGGGTGGGTATGGGAAGATAGACAATTGATAAAACTGGGCCGGGTGGGAAGAAAGCCAAAGTTGCAGAGAAACCGAAATTATGGTAAAAATAACTAGCCTGAACCCGTTCCCCCCTGAATACTATGTCAAACGAAAATAGTAGAGTAGTAGTTACCGGCCTAGGGATTATCTCCCCCCTCGGACTGAATGTCGCCACCACCTGGGAGGCCCTCATCGCCGGTAAGTCCGGGGTTGACCACATCACCCTTTTTGACGCCTCGGACTTTGAGACCAAGATTGCCGGTGAGGTCAAGGGCTTTGAGGCCAGCAACTATTTGAGCCCCAAGGATGTCCGCCGCAACGACCGCTTCTCTCAGATGGCGGTAGCCGCCAGCCGGGAGGCGGTGGCCCAGGCAGGGCTTAAAATCGACAATAGCAACGAAAACGATATCGGCGTCCTCATCGGCAGTGGCATCGGCGGTTTGACCACCCTGTTTGAACAAATCCAGGTACTGCTGGACAAGGGGCCCGATAGGGTCAGCCCCTTCCTCATCCCGATGATGATGCCCAATATAGCCTCCGCCCAGGTATCAATCGTGCTGGGAACAAAGGGGCCGAACCTGTGCACGGCGTCAGCCTGCTCCAGCAGCTCGGATGCCGTCGGCTCCGCCTTTGAGACCATCAAACGCGGTGACGCCAAGGTGATGCTCACCGGCGGCAGCGAGGCCATAATCAACCCGGTGGGCGTCAGCGCCTTCAACGCCCTGAAGGCTATCTCCACCAGAAACGACGAGCCCCAGCTCGCCTCCCGCCCCTTTGATATCGAGCACGACGGCTTCGTCATCGGCGAGGGGGCGGGTGTCCTCGTCCTGGAAGACCTCACCTTCGCCAAGAAGCGGGGGGCCAAAATACTGGCCGAGATGCTATCCTACGGGGCCAGCGCCGATGCCTATCACATCACCGCCCCACTGGCCAGCGGAGAGGGCGCCGCGGTAGCCGTGCAGAGGGCGCTGGACAAAGCCGGAATTAAAGCCACCGATATCGACTACATCAACGCCCACGGAACATCCACCCCCTTAAACGACAAGATGGAGACCAAAGCCATAAAGAGGGTCTTCAGCGATTACGCCTATAAAATCCCGGTAAGCTCCACCAAGTCGATGATGGGGCACCTTATCGGCGGTGCCGGCGCCGTTGAGGCGGCCATATGTGTCATGGTTATCCGGAACGGGATTATACCGCCAACGACCAACCTCACCCACCCCGACCCCGAGTGCGACCTGGATTACGTGCCCAATGTAGCCCGCCCAGCTAAGGTTACCACCACCCTGTCCAATTCCTTCGGCTTTGGCGGTCACAACTCAGCCCTGGTCTTTAGAGAGTACTCCGAGGAGTAGATTTGAACCGCTACCGCTGGAATTTGCTGCCGCTGGTTCCAGACGAACATCTGGCTAAAAACCCAGGTCTTGCCCCTTTAGTAACCCAGCTTCTATATAACCGCGGTCTCAGCGAACCATCCCAGCTAGAGCCGTTCATCGCCGCCGATAAGCGCCTCTGCGGCGACCCCTCCCGCCTGCCCGACATCGAGCCGGCGGTAGCCCGCATCTACCGCGCCCTGCTCTCCGGGGAAAGCATCGCCGTCTACGGCGACTTCGACGCCGACGGCATCACCGGCACCGCCCTGCTCGTCCAGGGGCTAACAAGCCTGGGGGGCAAGGTCATCCCCTACATACCCCACCGCCTGACCGAGGGCTACGGTCTGAATACCACCGCCCTGGAAAGGCTCCATCAGCAGGGCATCAGCCTGGTTATCAGCGTTGACTGCGGAATTACCGCTTTGGCCGAAGTCAAGCGGGCCAACCGCCTGGGGCTGGACATAGTCATCACCGACCACCACTCCCCCTTAGATGAAATCCCACCCGCCATCGCTATCATCAACCCCAAGCGGGCCGATTCTAACTACCCCTTCTCCGAGCTGACCGGCGCTGGGGTCGCCCTTAAATTACTCCAGGCCTTATTCCAGAACCTGGGCAAGGAAGAGCAACTGGACGGGCTGGTGGACTTAGCCGCCCTGGGAACGGTAGCCGATATGGCGCCGCTGGCCGGAGAGAACCGCTACCTGGTCAAGGAGGGCTTAAAGCTAATCAATACCGCCCCCCGCCTCGGAATCAAGGAGATTATATCCCAGGCAGGCTTGAAACCGGGCAGCCTCGACGCCGAGAGCATCTCCTGGGTCATTGCCCCGCGCTTGAACGCCGCCGGCAGGTTGGCCCACGCCATGACCAGCTACAAACTGCTTATGACCAAATCAACCCAGGAAGCCTGCAGCCTGGCGGTATGGCTGGAAGAGAAAAACGCCGAGCGGCAAAAGCTGACCACCAAGGTCTTAACCAAGGCCCGGAAGCAGATACTGGACCAGGGAATTTCACCAATGTTGGTGGCCGCCGACAGCGAATACCCACTGGGCATAGCCGGGTTGGTAGCCGGCAGGCTGGCCGAGGAGTTCTACCGCCCGACCATCGTCATCAGGACCGGCGAGGCGGTAAGCAGCGGTAGCGGGCGCAGTATCCCTGAATTTAATATAATCCAGGCCCTCAACCAGTGTAGCCAGCTTTTATCGCAGTTTGGCGGTCATTCCCAGGCCGCCGGCTTTACCCTGCCCACCAAGAACCTGCCCGAGCTGACCAAGCGCCTCTCCCAGCTAGCCAGCGAAAAGCTGGCCGGGGCCGACCTGCGCCCCCAGCTTGATATCGACGCCGAGGTCACCCTGCCCGACTTGAGCGGCAATACCTTCAACACCATACAGAAGCTGGCCCCCTTCGGGCGGGGCAATCCAGCACCCACTTTTTTGAGCCAGCAAACAGAGGTGGTCAACTGCCGCACCATGGGCAGCAACGGAGAGCACCTCAAGTTCAGGCTAAAGCAGGGCGGCGTAATCTGGGACGGGGTGGGCTTCAGGCTGGGGAGCTACCGCGATGAGGTATCCTCTCGCCTGGGCATCGTCTACAACTTGGAGGTCGACCGCTGGGGCGGGGAGGAAAGGCTCAGGCTCAATATCCTCGACTTCGCCCCCGCCAAATAAGGCGCTTTTCTGAAGCTAAAACCGTGAATTCCTATTGACACTTGCCAAAACGCCCTCTTTGTTGTATAATATGCACGGTGGTTTAGTTTAGGTTATTACATACTTAGTTAAATTAATCAGATTTACTTTAAGTGTTGGATGACCGCAACTCTAACCAACTATTTAAGAGAGGAGGTCATCCAATGAGTTTTGAAGACAAGTCTCTCCAGTGCTCCGAGTGTGGAGCTACCTTCACCTTCAGCGCTGAGGAACAAGAGTTCTTCCAGTCCAAGGGCTATACCAACGAGCCCAAGCGCTGTCCCGAATGCCGTGAGGCCAGGAAAGCACAGCGTTATGGAAACGGTGGCTACGGCTCCCGACGCCAGATGTTCCCGGCAACGTGCGCCGAGTGTGGTAAGGAGACCGAAGTACCGTTCGAGCCTAGAGAAGGCAGACCGGTATATTGTAGCGAGTGCTACAATAAAGTCAGACTGAACAAATAAGTCTAGTTTGAACTTAAGTGCATGTATAGGCCGGGAAATACCTGGCCTATGTATGTTATTAGAAGGTGTGTTAAGTTATGCCGTTGGCAGTTTCAAGACGTGAAGGTGAAAGCCAGGACTCCTTGCTCCGACGCTTTCAAAAGATGGTACAGATGGCTGGAATCCTGCGCGAGGTGAAATCCCGCCGTTACTTCCTATCCAAGAGAGAAGCGGCGCGCCTGAAGGCAAAAAGAAATGCCCGACGGCGGCGGCTCGGCAAGCAATAGTGGGTTGGGCCAGGAAGTGCTGATAAACAAAAAGGGGGCGCCAATATGAATATCTATGTGGGTAACCTATCCCGCGAGGTAACCGAAGAGGAATTGCGGCAGGAATTCGCCGCTTTTGGAGAAGTGACCTCGGTAAACATCATCAAAGACAAGTATAGCGGGCAGTCCCGGGGATTCGGCTTTGTGGAAATGTCCTCAAAGACCGAAGCCGAAGCGGCCATTACCGGCCTCAAAGGGAAGACGCTAAAGGAGCGAACGCTTGACGTTAATGAGGCTCGCCCCCGTTCCGACAGCAGAGGCGGCGGTCGGTCGTCATACGGTGGTAAGAGAGGCGGTGGCTTCGGCGGCGGAGGCAGACAGAGAAGATACTAAGAGACGCCTGCCTATTATCATTTAAGCCTTACTCTCCGCCTTAACCCGGCGCGTCCTCCAGACCAACAGGGGGACGACAATGAGCAAGACGATTATGCCCACCACCTGAGCCTGGTGTAAGCCGAAGAGGAAGGATGTCCCGTCCCGTATAAAATCAATGCCTATCCGCCAGACCGAGTAAAAACCGAGGTAGATAAGAAACAGGGAGCCGTCGGGCTTAAAGCGGTCCCTGAACTTGAGGATGACCACGAAAAGGGCGACCAGAAATAGAATCTCGTAGACCTGGGTGGGGTGAACAGCTACCCCCAGAGGGGCATAGCTCTGGGGATTGGTATAGACGAAGCCCCAGGGCAGCGAGGTCGCTTTGCCGTAGCAACAGCCGTTTATAGTGCAGCCAACCCTGCCTATAGCCTGAGCCAATATAATACCCGGTGCCAGCAGGTCGGCAAGGTAACCAAAGCGGTAATGGAGAAAGCGGCTGCAAATCCAGACACCGATGGCAGCCCCCAGAATAGAACCGAAGATAGCCAGCCCTTCAAAGCCGATTATCCGCCCGGGATTGGCCACATAATAGTCCCACATATCAATAACGTGGAGAAACCTAGCGAATATTATCCCCGATGGAATAGACACCAGGGCAGCGGTAATAATTGTCTCGTAAGAGAGCTTAGCCCCCTTCTTCACCTCCCACAGCATCCACAAGACCAGCACCAGCACCGCTATGGCGACCATAACGCCGTACCACCTGACGCTCACCGAGCCTATGGTAAAGGCTATCGGGCTTATACTTACCGTAATCAATCTTGCCTCCTAAAAATCAAGAACATAATGCCTCAACGAATTCCTCGGCGTCAAAAGGAGCCATATCCTCCAACCCGTCGCCAACGCCGACAAAAAGAATGGGTATCTTAAGCTCGTCACAGATAGCCAGCACTATACCCCCTTTAGCGGTGCCATCCAGCTTGGTCAGAAAAATGCTGGTTACCCCCACCGCCTCGGTGAAATACCTGGCCTGGGTCAAGCCGTTCTGACCGGTGGTGGCATCAAGGACTAAAATTACCTCATGTGGT
>DAOUMQ010000028.1:0-5312 GCA_034410425.1 Dehalococcoidales bacterium
AGGAACCGAGGCCGCCAGCGGGGTCTTGGGCGCGGTCAGCCGCCGGATAACCATTATCAGAAAAATGGCCAAAAATCCCCAGGTCATCGCTTGCGGTTTGCCGTCTAGCCAGCTAATTAAAGCCGCCGGGGCGATACCAATCACCATTGCCATCGGCACGTTATGGACGATAAAGGCTCCGATGGCGATGATAGTCATAGCGATGGCTGCTTCCCAGGGCACCCACCCGTTTAGCACGGGGAAGATAAAGGCAACCCCCAGCGTGGTCAGCATCCCCCGCCCCCCGCTAAAACGGAGGAACACTGGCCAGTTATGCCCGATAATCCCTAATATACCTATGGCTACCTGCTGGGGGATACCCAGCTCTATTGACCAGGCTACCACCACCAGCGGCATCCCCTTAACTATATCAAAGATAATCACCGACAGGAATGTCCATCTTGAGGTTAGCTTCCTCACGTTAGCGGCACCGACGTTGCCGCTGCCGTATTTCCTGACGTCTACCCCCTTTGACCACCTGGCGGCTAGATAGGCAGACGGGATTGAACCCAGCAGATAGGCGCCAACCAGTAACAAGACGAACTCAGTAACCATGCTCTCTCCTTCTTAGAATACGAGGTTCGGGTTCTTGGCCTTAGCCAGGGCGATGAGCCGCTCGGCTGATTCCAGGGGCACCTCGGCGCCGCCGATGGCGGTCTCGTTGGCCGGCTCTATGCCGTGATAGTCGCTGCCGCCGGTGGCGATAAGATTATACTTCTGAGCCAGCCCCACCAGCTGGTCGATTTCCTCGGCGCTATAGTTGTCGTAGTAGGCTTCGATGCCGGCCAGGCCGGCCGGTTTTAGCTCTCTTATCATCGCCTCCGGCTCACCGGCGGTAAAGGGGTGGGCCAGCACCGCCAGCCCTCCGGCTTTGACTATTATAGCCACGGCCTCGGCCGGGGTCATCTTTTCCCGCTCCACGTAGGCGGGGCCGTCCCGGCCTATATAGTCGGTGAAGGCCTCTTTGAACGAGGCGATATAGCCCTTTTCCAGCATGGCCTGGGCGATATGGGGGCGGCCGATAGAGCTATCGCCGGCAATCTCCTCGACTCGTTGCCAGTCGATGTGGATGCCCAGCTTATTCAGCTTGTCCACTATCCCCCGCGCCCGGGCTAAGCGGGAATTGCGGAACCTGTCCAGGGCGGCTTTGAATTCGGGGTCGTTGTAGTCTACGAAGTAGCCCAGAATATGGATCTCGCCGTCGGGGGTATCGGTGCTGATTTCAACACCGGGTATGACCTTTAGCTTTGGGAACTCTTTGGCCGCCTCCTGCGCCGGGGCGATACCGCTCACGGTGTCGTGGTCGGCCAGGGCGATGTAGGCCAGTCCCCGTTCCGCCGCCCCCCGGACGACATCGGCCGGTTCCAGCTTGCCGTCGGAGGCGGTGGAGTGTATGTGGAGGTCAACGCGGCTCACCGCTACTCCGCCTCCCCGGAGATTCGTTCAATTTTTAGCGCCTTGCCCGTTTTTTCGTCTATCTCAACCATCACCGCGTTGAGGATAGACTTACCCTTGCCCACCGATAGACGGTGGGGCAGGGCGGTGAGAAAGCGCTTGATTACCTCTTCGACATCGTCGCCGATGACCGAATCGGCGGGGCCGCACATGCCGATATCGCTGACGTAGGCCGTACCCTGGGGGAGAATCTGGGTATCAATGGTGCCCACGTGGGTGTGGGTGCCGAGCACGGCGCTGACCCGCCCGTCCAGATAACGCCCCATGGCTACCTTCTCCGAGGTTGCCTCGGCGTGGAAATCGACGATGATAATCTTTTGTTCAAGCTCGGGCAGTAGCTGGTCCATGGCCCTAAAAGGGCAGTCGAAATCGCCGATGAAAGTCCTGCCCAGCAGGTTGACCACCGCCACTTTGCCCATGGCAATATAGCCCCTGCCCGGCACCCCCGGCGGGTAATTCAGGGGGCGCAGGATGGGCATTTCGCCGTCTAGGTAGGGGATTATCTCCTTCTGGGCCCAGATGTGGTTGCCCGAGGTAATGACGTCAACGCCGCCCGAAAGCAGTTCCTTGGCGGTTTCCGGGGTCAGCCCAACGCCGCCGGCGGCGTTCTCGCCGTTGGCGATAACCATGTCCAACCGGTATTGCTGACGGAGGCCTGGCAAGAGCTGGCTTATCGCCCTCCTACCAGGCCTGCCTACTATATCGCCTATGGCTAATATCAGCACTATTCTTATTCCCTATTTAGCGTAATCTACGGCTCTGGTCTCCCTGAGCACGGTAACCTTTATCTGCCCCGGGTACTCCAGGCCCTCTTCTATCTTCTTAACGATGTCCCGGGCCAGCCTCATCGCCCCCAGGTCGTCGACCTCCTCGGGCTTGACCAGGATGCGGATTTCACGGCCAGCTTGAATAGCGTAGGA
Source organism: Dehalococcoidales bacterium (assembly GCA_034410425.1). Taxonomy (GTDB): domain Bacteria; phylum Chloroflexota; class Dehalococcoidia; order Dehalococcoidales; family BS750m-G39; genus DUEC01. The sequence goes on from DAOUMQ010000028.1 coordinate 2,415, forward strand.
CTTCTCCACCCCCTTGAAGCCGTTGGCTATATCCTCCAGCTCCTTCAGCCTCTTGAGGTAGTGTTCTAAAGACTCTCGCCTGGCTCCGGGGCGGGCGCTGCTGATAGCGTCAGCCGCGGACACGATAAAGCCCCAGATGCTGGTAGTAGCGGTCTCAAAGTGGTGCTCGGCGATGCCTTGGACAACCTCCGGGGACTTATCCCACTGCTTGACCAGGTCGGCCCCGATGGCGGCGTGGGAGCCTTCCACCTCCCGGTCCACCGCTTTGCCGATGTCGTGAAGCAGGCCGGCTTTCTTGGCCAGGTCAACATTGATTTTCAGCTCCCCGGCAATCATACCGGCGAGGTGGGCGGTCTCGATGGAGTGGGCTAACACGTTCTGCCCGTAGCTGGTGCGGTACTTGAGCCGCCCCAGCAGTTTAAGTATCTCCGGGCGCAGTCCGTGCACCCCTACCTGGTAAGCCGCCTGCTCTCCGGCGCTGAAGATAGCCGCCTCCACCTCTTCCTTGGTGGCGTTTACCACCTCCTCGATGCGGGCCGGGTGGATGCGGCCGTCGACGATAAGCTTGGTCAAGGCCTGGCGGGCTATCTCCCGCCGCACCGGGTCGAAGCTGGACAGGGTCACCGCCTCCGGGGTGTCGTCAACAATCAGGTCGACACCGGTAGCCTGCTCTAGGGCTCTGATATTGCGCCCCTCTCGTCCGATGAGCCTCCCCTTCATCTCGTCGCTGGGGAGGGGAACCGTGGCCACCGTTGTTTCCGATACCACCTCGGAGGCACAGCGCTGTATCGCCTGCGACAGGATATCCTGGGCCTTCCTGTCGGCTTCCTCCTTGAACTGTTCTTCCCATTCCCTTAAGCGCCTTGATGTCTCGTCCTTCATCTCGGTCTCTACGGTATCAAGGAAGATTTTTTTGGCCTCGGCGGTGGACATGCCCGAAATCGTCTCCAGCTGCTTTAGCTGCTTGGCCCTGATTTCATCCAGTTCACCGCGCACGTTGGCTATCTCCTTTTCTTTGTTGGTCAGGTTGCGCTCGCGTTGCTCAACGCCTTCCAGCTTGCGCTCCAAGCTCTCCGTCTTTTGCGAAAGGCGGTTCTCCTGGCGCTGTAGCTCGGAGCGCCGCTCCCGGTATTCAGCGTCGGCGGAAGACCTGACTTTGTCCACCTCCTTCCTGGCCTCGGCCAGCATTTTCTTGGTCTCCTCGCTGGCTTCAGCCGTTATCTTGGAGGCTTTCCTCTGGGCAAGGCGAATCTGGCGGTTTACCATCATCCTCCTGAAAAGGAAGAGAGCCATGCCGCCAAAGACTACGCCGATGACGAAGCTAAAGAAAACAGCTAATATTGGTCCTACTCCCGATACGTCCATTTTTCACCCCCTTTATTGGTCTTTTTTAATCCTCCCGGGAATAGGCTATGGATAGCTAATACTAACCACTTTGCCTCTTTCAGGTCAAGGCAACACGGCATGCTATCGGCACCTATTCCCCCCTTTCCTGCCATACCCTTTTCACGGTGCTGGTTATCACTCCGTAATTAAAACCACGGCGCTTGAGATAGTCGCCCAAGCGGCGGCGGAAGCTCTGGTAGTCAGCCGCCGAAAGACTGCGGGCCTTGGCCCTGGCCGCCCGGTAGGCGCTATCTTCATCGTCGAGGTCGGCCACCACCTGGCCGATGATGTCATCGGCGACTCCCTTTTGCCTCAGCTCGGCTCCGGTCAGCCACTGGCTACGCGGGCTGAAAGACTGGCGGTTCTCCTTCCAGAACTGGGCGAAAGCCAGGTCGTTTACCAGCCCCTGTTCTTTGAGCCTGGCCAGCACTGCCTCCACCCTGTCTCCGTCAAAACCGCGCCGGTGAAGCCGCTGCCTCAGCTCGGCCTCGCTCCGCGGCCGGTAGTCCAGGTAGCCAGTAGCCGCCTCCAGGCAGCGCTGGGAGAGGTCGGCCCCGGTAAGCGCTTCAATATCGTCTTCGGATAGCTCTCGGCCCACCCCCAGCCCCTCTCTCACCGCTACCTCAGCCTCCAGGCTGAAGGCAAACCGGCCGTCTAAGAAGACGTTTACCCGTTTTCCCCGCCTCTTGCCGTCGCGGATGGCGGTAACCTTTTTCATCTATCTTTTTACCCCTTATAAAGACATAAGGCTAAGGCACCAGCCTCAGCCTTACTTATAATCACCGTTTAGGTTGTTCTAAAGTGTTCTATCGACTAATTATGGTTGGTGACGGCTGAGGCTCTAACCTGCTGCTCAATCTCCTCGGCAAGCTCAGGATTCTGGCTCAAGTAGTGTTTGGCGTTCTCCCGACCTTGCCCCAGGCGAACATCACCATAGGAGTAAAAGGCGCCGGTCTTGGTCACTATCCCCAGCTCTACACCCATGTCAATAAGGTTGCCCTCTTGGCTTATCCCGTGGTCAAACATGATGTCAAACTGAGCGCTCTTGAAAGGAGGGGCAATCTTATTCTTGACCACCTTGGCTCGCACTGTGTTGCCGATGGCGACATCTCCCTGTTTGATGGTTTCGATGCGCCTCAGGACTATCCGCACCGAGCTGTAGAACTTAAGAGCCCTGCCCCCTGGCGTCACCTCAGGGTTGCCAAAGATAATACCAACCTTCTCTCTTAGCTGGTTGATGAATATCACTGCTGTGCCCGATTTGCCGATGGCGGCGGCTAGCTTCCTCAGGGCTTGAGACATGAGACGGGCTTGTAAGCCGACGTGAGCGTCCCCCATCTGCCCCTCAATCTCAGCCTGGGGTACCAGGGCGGCTACGCTATCAATGACGATGACATCAACAGCGCCGCTTCTGACCAGCGCCTCGGTAATCTCCAGGGCCTGCTCACCGGTATCGGGTTGGGAGATGAGCAGTTCATCGACATTGACGCCGCAGTTGGCGGCATAGGTGGG
>DAOUMQ010000029.1:0-8764 GCA_034410425.1 Dehalococcoidales bacterium
AAGCTATTGGAGCAGGACGCCTCAGAGGAAGTACAGGCAACGGCGGCAAAGGCGCTGGGCAAGTTCGCCATGCTCGCCGAGCTTAAAAAACTGCGCCCCAGCCATAAAGCAAAGATTTGCCGGGCCTTACTGGCCGCCATCGACGACCAGAGCAAACCGATAGAGGTCAAACGCCGCGCCCTGGAGGCGGCGGCCCCTTTGAGCCTGCCCCAGATGGAGAAAGCCATCGTCACCGCCTATAAAAGCGGTCAGCCCAGGCTGAGGACCAGCGCCGTCTTCGCCATGGGCAAGAACTGCAACCACTCCTGGCTGCCCATACTGCTCAAGGAGCTGACCAGCGCCGATGCCGAGATGCGCTATGAAGCCGCCGGCGCCTGCGGCGAGCTGGGGGAGAAAGAGGCGGCCCCCTACCTGGCAGAGCTTATCACCGACCCCGATGTCGATGTGCAGTTAGCCGCCATCCGAGCGCTGGGCAAGATAGGCGGCCCCGAGGCTAAAGACTGCCTTGAGCAGTGCCTGAAGGAGCCCGGTGAGGTCGTCCGGCATGCGGCGGAGCAGGCCCTGACCGAGCTCGAGGCGGGCGAGGACTCGCTATCCTTCCGAATCTAAAGGCTATAATGATTAACGGCAGTAAGATTAAGCTAAGAACCAAAAGACTAAGCGACGCCCGGGAAGATTATACCTGGCAGACAGACCAGGAGCTGGCCCGGCTTGACGCGGCGACAGTATCCACCGTCACCTTCCCCCAGTATCTGGCCGAATATGCCAGCGAACTGCGCTACCCCTCCCCACTCCGGAACCGCTTCGCCATAGACACCCTGGAGGGCGAGCATATCGGCAACTGCACCTATTACGGCATCGACGAGGCCAAGGGCGAAGCCGAGCTGGGCATTATGATTGGCAACCGCGGTTACTGGGACAAGGGCTACGGCGCCGATGCCGTAGCCACCCTGGTCAACTATGTTTTCCAGCAGACCAAGCTCAACCGGATATATCTAAAGACCCTGGACTCAAACGCCAGGGCCCACAAGTGTTTCCAGAAGTGCGGCTTTACCCCCTACGGGGAGCTGAAAAAGGACGGCTACAGCTTTGTGCTCATGGAGCTGACCCGCCAGGAGTGGCAGAAGCAACAGCCCTGACCACCCCAGGTTTTATCTTCCCACCCGGTACCCACCCTATAAGGGTGGTACCCCTTATATATCCCCCTTCAGGGGTTGTGCCTCACCCCACCTCATTGGGGGTGTTTAAGAGGGGGCAAAGCCCCCTCTGGAAAAGACATTTGTGGGTGGGTTGGTGTGGGTAAATAAGCTGGGGGGTGGGGTGGGAAAAAAGACCGCTGAAAGGCTCAGCTAATGCCTACTTATCCTTCTGCGGCGGTGCCGGGTTCTTATAGCCCTCCAGCAAGACCTTGGGCACCTGGGCGATTAGCTCCTCCACCGTCCACATCCCCTCCTCTTTAACGATTGACTTCTTCTTCACCGGCTCGGAGTAAATAGCGATATTGCCCCCGGTAACATCAAAGACCTGCCCGTTGATATCAGCCGCCTCATCGGTGCAGAGATAGACGATGAAGGGGTTTACCGTCTCCGGGCGGGGCGGGTGGGTCAACTCGTCGAACCTCTCCTTGGTCATCAGCCCGGCCTCATACCTCTTCTTAAAGCCGGCCACTATCTCATCGCTCAAGGTAAAGCGGGTGGCGGCGGTGGGGGCATAGGCGTTGCAGGTTACCCCGTACCGGCCCATCTCCCTGGCTACCGCCCTGGTCAGACCGACCAGACCGGCTTTAGCCGCGCCGTAGTTACAGTGCCCCACCGTGCCCAGCCAGGCGGTAGAGGTGGTATTTATTATCCTGCCCCACTTCTGCTCCCTCATCAAGCCGCAGGCAAAGCGGGTGCAGTTGAAAGAGCCTTTAAGGAAAGAGTCCAGACACCTATCCCAGTCCTCCTCGCTCATATTCCAGACCATGCGCGGAGCATCGGCGCCGGCGTTATTGACCAGAATATCTATTCTGCCGAAGCTATCCACGGCTGTTTTTACTATCTTCTCAGCGACATCAAACTCGGAGACACTGCCGAAGAAGGGCACCGCCTCCCCACCCATAGCCTTGATTTCCTTGGCTACGGTCTCGGCGTCGCCGCCTTCACTGCCGGGACGGCGGTTATTGGTTATGACCCTGGCCCCCTCTTCAGCCAGCCCCAGCGCAATCGCCTTACCGATGCCCTGCCCCGAGCCGGTAACAATAGCTACCCTGTCCTTCAATCTATCACCCATCGCTTTCGTCTTCCTTTCTAAATCCTAATTATAATCAGCCCTTTGAGGGCAGAGCGACAACGGCCGTGCCGGTGGCGACCTTCTCCCCCTTTGGGTTCTCCGCCCACAGCTGGCAACCCACCAGCTCCCGCCCCTCCTCAACGTACTTCCTGGTCACCTTGCCCTGCCAGGTAATCTTCTCACCGGGGTAGCTCATCCCCTTGTAGCTGCAACTCAGCTTGCGGAGACTGCCCTCATCACCTATCCAGTCGGTCATCATCTGCCCCAGGAAAGCGCCTATCAGCTGGCCGGGAACGATAACGCCGGCCAAGCCCCGGCCCTGGGCGAAGTCCTTATCGTAGTGAATGGGGTTATAGTCGCCCGAAGCCCCCGCCCACATCACCAACTGGGTAGTGGTCGGCTCCTTGACCAAAGGAGAGACCTCGTCGCCGACATTGACATTCTGGTAGTAAAGCTGTTTGCTCATTTTAATAGCCGATAATCATCTGGCGGCACTTAGCCACCAACTTCTTTCCCTGGTTTTTATAGCTGCTATCAAAGGTCATAAAAGCCATCAGGCCCATGCTGCCCTCCCGCTCGCGGAGGCTGCCGATCTTGAAGACAACCGTTATCACGTCTCCGGCCCTGACGGGGTGATAGCACTCAATCTCGGTGTTGCCCATGAGCACCGTCTTGAAGGGGGCCAGGGACATCAAGCTATCGACAAAGTGCTCAAAGCCGATAGTCAGAATGAAAGCCGGCGGGGCAATTGTGGCCTCCTGCCAGCGGGGATTGTCATCACCGACGGCCCGGATAAAGCGCGCTATCATCCCCCGCTCAATCTGGTATTCTCTGGGTTGCCACTCAACCCCGACCTGCTCTTTGAGCTTCTCGATGCCGGAAAGACCTTCAGCCATATCAGAAAGTTTACTTTGAGCCACCAGCTATGTCAAGGAAGCCGCAGCCCTTGACGGCTCTACCCAAGCTGGGCTACATTTAACCGTATGAAAGCTATCGAATGGCTGGGCGACAGGGTAAGAATTCTTGACCAAAGCCGGCTACCTCAAAAAGAGGCCTATCTGGAGCTAAAGCGCTATCAGGATATCGCTTCAGCCATCACAGGATTGAAAATAAGGGGCGCCCCCGCCATTGGGGTAGCTGGTGCCTACGGAATAGTTTTAGCCGCCCTTAAAATCAAGGCTAAGGCTAAAGGCGATTTCATGCAGGAGCTCCGCGCCGCCAGCCAGGCCCTCACTGGTACCCGCCCCACCGCCCGAAATCTCTTCGGCGCTATTGAGAGGATGCTAAAAACAGCCGAGGCGGGCAAGGACGTTGGGCAGATTAAAAAGGCGCTGGTGGCTGAAGCCGTCAGGATACACGGTGAAGAGGCTGAGGCGACCCTGAAGCTTAGCCGGCTCGGCGCCGGGCTAATCAAAGACGGCTCCACCGTCCTGACCCACTGCAACACCGGCGCTCTGGCTACCGCCGGCTACGGCACGGCGCTGGGGGTAATCAGGCAGGCTTTTGAGCAGGGCAAAAAAATAAAGGTCCTTGCCACCGAGACCCGCCCCCTCCCCCAGGGGGCCAGAATCACCGCCTGGGAGCTAAAGCAGGCCAACATTCCCTTCCGGCTCATCACCGATTCCATGGCCGGCTACTTTATGAGCCGGGGGGAGGTTGATTGCGTTATCGTCGGCGCCGACAGGATTGCCTCAAACGGCGATACCGCCAACAAGATTGGCACCTACACCCTGGCGGTGCTGGCAGGAGAGCACAAAATCCCCTTTTACGTTGCCGCCCCCACCACCACCATCGACCCCTCGCTGGCTTCCGGGGAGGAAATCCCCATAGAGCAGAGAAGCCCGGAAGAGGTGACCCGCATCCAAGGGGTGAGCGTTGCCCCGGTGGGCATTGAAGCGGCCAACCCCGCCTTTGACGTTACCCCCCACCGCTATATAACCGCCATCATCACCGAGAGTGGTATAATAAGGAAGCCTTTTGGGGAGGGGATTAAGGGGATTTGGGAGAGGGGGTAAGGAACATATGAAAAAAGAGAAAACAAAACTCGCCCGTGATGGTTATGTAGCCATTGAGTTTGAACCTTGGGCAAAAGACAAACTGAGTCACTTAGAAAAATATTGTAATACTTTTAATATCGCAACGCACAGACTGCCGAATAAGAGAATCTATATTGACTTATTCTCAGGACCCGGCAAGTGCATTATTAAGGGTACAAATGAGGAGATGGATGGTTCACCGCTTTTATCACTAAACTGTAAGATTCCGTTTACTCACTATTTTTTCAACGATATTGATTCTGAATACGTCGAAGCGTTAAAAAATCGCACAAAAAACTACAAATATAACATAGAATATTTCAACCTCGATTGCAACGTATTTATAGACAAACTACTCCCTAAAATACCTAAGAATGCAATATGTTTCGCGTATATTGACCCGTTTTATCTATCAATTAATTTTCACACAATTGAGAAACTTACCAAGAATAGACGTGTTGACTTACTGATAATATTTCATATAGGTCAGGCAAAGAGAAATTTCTTTCAGCCTAACCCAGATATGAAGCTGTTTTTCCCACCTTCTGTTGACTGGGAGATTTTCCCAAATGAAATTATCACGGGTGGTCGCATCAATACTAGGCGCGTACTTGATGCATATGAACGTGGACTGATAGAACTTGGATATCCAAGTCAAAATATAAAAGACGATGTCTTGGAAAGAACCAAAACAAACATCCCACTCTATTATTTAGTTTTTGCCAGCAAGCATAGTTTAGGCAAAAAACTTTATTCGGGGGTCATTAACCGAAAGGACTCCTTGCAGAGAAAGTTTCCATTTACAACTTAGGTAAATATAATACCAAAGAGGTTATTGTGAATCTAAACACTAAAAGCTATCAATTGCTGAATAACAAGGAAAGCCAACTGCTAGAACGTGTAGCCGATGGTTCAATAGTAAAACGTTTTGATAAAACTCCGTTACCTACTAGAAGCACCGATGTTATATGTCCCCACTTTATTGAATTGAAATGGGCTTACGGCTGCCCGTTTGACTGCGCTTGGTGCTACCTTAAAGGAACTTTTAGATTCCACCCCACAAAGACGAAGCCAGTATTCAAAGACCGCGAGAAAATAGAACTGCACACCAGAAGATTCCTTGAAGAAGTAGCAACGCCCGAAATCCTTAATACTGGTGAGATAGCTGATTCTCTAATGGGAGAGGGTTTAAGTGAACCCTTCTCTAAATTTATCATCCCTATATTTGAGGAACAGAATAGGCACAAAGTATTATTCGTAACTAAGTCGGATAATGTAAAGCACCTCTTAGAGATTAACCCTCATAACCAAACCATTATTAGTTTCAGCCTTAATGCTGAGGAAGTAGCCAAAAAATGGGAAAGAGGCGCACCATCGGTTGATAGGAGGATCGAGGCTGGGCAAAAACTCAGCCAAGCTGGCTACGAGGTAAGAATAAGGATTGACCCCATAGTTCCGGTGCCAGACTGGAAACCACAGTATACAAACCTTATTGACCAAATTTTTGCTAGTTTTACGCCGGAGAGAATTACCTTAGGGTCATTGCGCGGGCTACAAACTACCATCAATGGGAGCAAAGACACAAGCTGGGTAAAATACCTCCAAGAAAACTCCAATTGGGGCAAAAAAGTGGACTTCAAGACTCGTTACGAAACATATGATACTGTGATTAATCTTTTAAGGAACAAATACAACTATAGCAACGTTGCCCTTTGTAAAGAAACTCTAGCAATGTGGGGAAGGTTAGGCATGGATTATAAAAAGATAAAGTGTAACTGTGTATGGTAAAAGGAGGCCTAATGCCACAAGCTAAAATAGCCGTCATCGGCGGCAGCGGGCTTTATGATATCGAAGGCCTGACCGATATCAAAGAAATAAATGTAGACACCCCCTTCGGCAAACCCAGCGCCCCCATAACCACCGGCAAGCTGGGAGAAAAAAGCATCGCCTTTCTGCCCCGCCACGGCAAAGGGCACCAGATATCCCCCAGCGAAGTCCCCTACCGCGCCAATATCTACGCCCTCAAATCTTTGGGGGTGGAACAGCTTATATCGGTCAACGCCGTGGGCAGTTTCAAGAAAAAGATAAAGCCCGGCCAGCTGGTTATCCCCGACCAGCTCATCGACCGTACCCGCCAGCGGGCAAACACCTTCTTCGGGGAGGGCATCGTCGTCCATATCCCCTTCGCCGAGCCCTTCTGCCCGGTCTTGAGCCGTATACTATATGAGGCGGCTAGAGAGGCGGGGGCCAAGGTCCACGGCAAGGGTACCTTTGTCGTTATGGAGGGGCCCGCCTTCTCCACCAAAGCCGAGTCCCGGCTCTACCGCCGCTGGGGAGCCGATATTATCGGCATGACGGCATTGCCTGAAGCCAAGCTGGCGCGGGAGGCCGAAATCTGCTACGCCAGCATCGCCGGCGTCAGCGACTACGATAGCTGGCAGGATAAAAGCGAGCCGCTGGTCCTGGAGGTCATCTTCAACACCCTGCGCCAGAACATCGATACCACCAAGAAAATCGTCAAGCTGGCCGTAGACAGACTACCGGAAAAGCGTAACTGCCAATGCGCCGACGCCCTTAAAGTGGCCATTGCCACCAGCCGCAAGTTCATACCCCAGGGACAGAAGCAAAAGCTAAAACTACTTCTCGGCAAGTATTTAAAGGGGGATAGCTAGCCAATGACCGAGTTCAACTGCCTGCCCACGGCCGTGGGCAGTATGCCCCACACCGACCCGGTTGAGGCCTGCGCCGTGGTCAGCCGCTACCTCAAAGACATCCCCTGCTGGCCGCAACTGCCCAGGCGCGCCTTCAAGGAGAACATGTACGCCCAGTACAGCGAGGGCTTTCCCGGGATAACGGTAACCGATGATAAGGTCTATGTCGACCGCGCCCAAGACCTGGACAAGCCCCTGGAGAAGCTCTACTCAGCCTATCTGGAGAACGACGTTGACCAATACCCCGTCAGCGCCGATTACGCCGCCGGCCTGCACGCTTTTTTGGAATTAAAAGATTTAAAGCCGCTGGCGGTCAAGGGGCAGGTAACCGGGCCGATAAGCTGGGGGCTGACCGTCACCGATAACGACCAGCGCTCCATCATCTACGACGAAACCCTGGCCGACGCCGCCGCCAGGTTCTTGAGGCTCAAGGCGGGCTGGCAAGAAAAGGAGCTAAAGAAGCTATCGCCCAACACCATCATCTTCGTCGACGAGCCCTATATGGCTTCCTTCGGCTCGGCCTTTGTCTCGCTGTCGCGGGAGAAGGTTATCAGCCTGCTGGACGAGGTCTTCGGCGGCATCAAGGGGCTAAAAGGGGTCCACTGCTGCGGCAACACCGACTGGTCGGTCCTGTTGGCCACCAAGGTTGATATCCTCAACCTGGACGCTTACAACTATGCCCAGTCTTTGAGCCTCTATCCTAAAGAGGTCAAGGAGTTCCTGAATAAAGGTGGCACTATTGCCTGGGGCATCGTCCCCAACGAAGAACCTTCCCTGGCCAAAGAGACGGTGTCCAGCCTGAAAGACCGCCTTGAAGAGGCTATGGCGCCCTTCACCAGAAAGGGCGTCCCCTTCCCGCAACTGATAGCCCAGGGACTGCTCACCCCCAGCTGCACCCTGGCCTACCTCAGCCAGGAAGCCGCCGCCCAGACCCTTGAACTCCTCGCCAAGCTTTCTTCCGAGATAAGAAAACGCTATCTATAATTGAATTGTTTGTGGGGAAGGGGGAGTGTTAGAGGGGGCGAAGCCCCCTCTCTATAACCTCTTCCCCCTCTCCAAGAGTGGAGAGGGGGATAAAGGGGGTGAGGTTACCATATTAAATTCGGGTTCCCTGAAAAATCGCAGATTTTTTAGGGTAAAGAGGGGGTGAGGTTGATAAACAATTCGGCGAGAGGAAAATTCTATTAAATGGAATGCCAGATCGAACAAAATAAAGCCAAATGCCCCTGCACCTATGAGCCCTGCTCGCGCAAGGGCAAGTGCTGCGACTGCATCGCCTACCACCTGCAGTTTGATGAGCTTCCCGCCTGCGTCTTCCCTCCTGAGGTAGAAAAGAGCTACGACCGCTCCTTCGCCCGCTTTGCCCAGCTCCACTCCAAAAAAGATTAAAGGTGGCAGGAGAGGCTCTATTGGGTTATAACGTGAGAATTTAAAGGCAAAAACCGATGAAACCGGTCTATTTGCTCACCGGTCAGCCGGGAACAGGCAAGACCAGCCTGATTAAACAAGCCGTCCGCGAACTCAAAGGCAGAGCCGGCGGCTTCTACACCGAGGAGATAAAAAGCCAGGGAATGAGGCAGGGCTTCCGCCTGGTTACCCTGGATGGACAGACGGCGGTACTGGCCCACCTCTACTTCCACAGCCAGCACCGGGTAAGCAAGTACGGCATTGACCTTGAAAGCCTGGACAAGGTAGGCGTCGCCGCCATCAACCGGGCAATCGAGGAGCGCGATTTAGTGGTCATTG
>DAOUMQ010000030.1:0-6924 GCA_034410425.1 Dehalococcoidales bacterium
TTGAATTCAAGCATTCTGGCAGTCTCCAAGAAACAGTATTGTGAGCCTTGCTTTTAGATTCTGCGATTTACTTTCAGATTTACGCCTAAGGCAACAGGAGCCTTCACCCCTATATATAGGGGATATAAACCTGCAAGAGCGCTATTCTTCAGCTACTTCGCCATATTTGTGTGGGAAAACATGTCAGGTTAGCTTTCGAGGAACGCCCTTATTTTTCTCGGATTGAACACGGCGAACTTTGCGTTTTTCAGGAGTCTGCCGATTTTCGGAATTAATCCTGCTGCATCTGTTCCAAGCTTACATGTCAAGGCATGCTCAACTATCCCCAAAGGTTCCATGCTGATGATGTCTCTATTTAGCTTCGCGTACTCCAATGCATCCTTCACCTCGCGAAGAGTTGCGCCTAAAACTATTAAACCGGGGCACATTCCCGGCGCTGTCTGCTTACCCGCTCCCTGGGTCTGGACCGAAGCCGGGACCTATAAAAGCGCTAAGGAAATCAGGGAGATGGCCGCCGGGGTGGCGGGGCGGGACAAGTCCCGGGAAATCATTATCTACTGCGGCGTCGGGGGGTATTCCAGCACCTGGTGCTTCCTACTGCGGGAGCTGCTGGGGTATAATGATGTAAAGATATACGACGGCGCCGCCCAGGAATGGACCGCCGACCCGGAAGCGCCGGTAGTAAAATACCGGTGGCATTAAAATAATAGAGAGAAGGATAAAGCTATGGAAACCAAAATAACCAGCGCCAGCAAAGAGGTAATCATCAGCGACGACCGGCCGACGGTGGTTATCGGCGAGCGCATCAACCCTTCGGGCAAGAAGAAGCTGGGCGAGGCGCTGAAAGCGGGGAACCTGGATATCGTCCGCGAGGAGGCAAAGGCCCAGACCGAAGCCGGCGCCGATATCCTTGATGTCAACGTCAACATATTCGGCGTCAACGAGGTAGACCTCCTGCCCAGGGCGGTACAGGCGGTGATGGAGACCACGGATATACCGCTCTGCCTCGACAGCGCCAACGCCAAGGCGCTTGAGGCGGCCCTCAAGGTCTACAAGGGCAAGCCGCTGATTAACTCGGTCAGCGGCGAGGAAAAGTCATTAACCTCAGTCCTGCCCCTGGTCAAAGGCTACGGCGCCGCCGTCGTCGGGCTGGTGCAGGACGACGAAGGCATCCCCCACGACGCTAAAAGAAGGCTGGCCGTCGCCGGTAAGATAGTCGAGCGGGCCGAGGCGGCCGGCATCCCCCGCGAGGACATAATCATCGACTGCCTCAGCCTGGCGGTGGGCGCCGATATGACCGCCGGCTTGGGCGTCTTAGAGGGCGCCCGCCTGATAAAGAAAGAACTGGGGGTGAACCTGACCCTGGCCGTGAGCAACATCTCCTTCGGCCTGCCCGACCGCGAACTGCTCAACAACGCCTTCGTGGCTATGGTTATCGACGCCGGGGTGACCTGCGTCATCGCCGACGTGGCCAAGCTACGCCCCGCCGTCCTGGCCGCCGACCTTGTCCTGGCCAAGGATAAGTACGCCCGGCGCTATACCGAAGGCTTCCGCCAGCGCCAGCAGGCACAGCCCAAGAAATAGGGCCAGAGGTTGGCAAAACCAGAGCTATCTATGCTATCATAGAGAGCGCTTTTAACACAAAAACCCCGGTATTGCGGGTAAACTCAGGCAACTTTTAAGTTTTAAGGAGGAAACATGGGCAGGTTAGACGGAAAGGTAGCTATCGTAACCGGCGGTGCCAAGGGCTTGGGCAAGGCCTTTTGTTTCGCCCTGGCTAAAGAGGGGGCTAAGGTAGTAATGGCCGCCCACCGCCTTGACACCGATGAGGCCAAGCAGGCGGCCAAGGATATAGAGAGCCAGGGCGGGATGACGGTAGAGGTTGATGTTACCGACGAGGCGAGCACCATAGCCATGGCCGAAAAGGCATTTAAGAAATTCGGCCGCATCGATATACTGGTCAACAACGCCGCCTTCTACTACGGGGTAGGCCGAAATCCCTTCAACGAGGTTAAGCCGGAGGACTGGGATAAGGCGCTGGCGGTGGGGGCTAAGGGGGCCTGGCTCTGCGCCAGGGCGGTATTCCCCTACATGAAGGAGCAGAAAAAGGGCAAGATTATCAATCTCTCTTCAGATACCGCCTTCGCTCCGACCAAGGGGATGATTAACTATATTACCTCCAAGGCGGCCGTTATCGGCATCACCCGCGTCCTGGCCGGAGAGCTGGGGCAGTATAACATCTGCGTCAACGCCATCGCCCCCGGCTACACCGATACCCCGGCCAGCTGGACCATCGGTGACGTTAGCAAGTTCAATACCAGCGACACCCCCCTGGGGCGGGTCGGCAAACCCGAGGACATGGTCGGGGCCGTTATCTTCTTCGCCAGCGACGACAGCGACTTTATCAGCGGCCAGACACTGATAATCGATGGCGGCCGGCGGGTGCACTAAGCTGATGGAGCGATAGGGATGACAAAGTCTCAACTAAAGGTGCTGGACAAGGTTACCCGGGAAGCTAAAGAGGCGCAGCTGGTTAACGACGCCTGCGGCTGGAGTACCCTCTACGGCCTGAGCCAGCACTTTCACTTTATCCCCAAAGAGCTGGTAGCGGCGGCGACGTCACTATCGGGGGGCTGCGGGGCGAGCAACGGCTCATGCGGCGCTTATGTCTGCGGTCTCCTGGCTATAGGCTGGAAATTCAACCCGCCGATGGGAGATGACTCCCCAGAGGGGCTAGCCAAGAGAGAGATTGCCAGCAAGAAACTAAAGAAATTCAGGGGAGCCTTCATAAAGGAGTTCGGCACCACCATGTGTCCCATCATACACACGCAGCTCTACGGGCGGAGCTTTGACCTAATGGACGATGGGCAACGGGAGGAATTCTTCAGCATACCCGACCACAGGGAGAAGTGCGCCTCGGTGGTGACCAAGGGCGCCCGTCTGGCGGCTGAGATTATGCTTGAGGAGGCTTAAGGGCCAGGACCAGCCTTCAAAGCTTTTTATAGGTATCTTCTCCTGTTAAAACTCTCCCTTAACTTAAGGGGCTTTGATTTCATAGAGAGGGAAAATGGCTGCCGGCAAACTGATATACGGCTTCGAGGAGCTGGGGCAGGAGCACAAAAAGCTGGTCGGCAAGAAGTGCGCCAACCTGGGGGAAATGACGCGGATGGGCTTAGCCGTCCCCCCCGGTTTCGCCATATCCATTGCCCTCTACCGCAGGTTCGCCAAGGCAACCGGGATTCCTGAAGAAATCTCCCGACAGGTGAACAGGCTCGGCCAGCTCAAAGGCAAGAACATCGCCGTCTTTGACGACTTGAGCCAGAAAATCCGGGGCATCATCGAGGGCAAAGAGATGCCTCCGGAGATAAGCCAAGCCATAGCCTCACACTACCAAGCTTTAAGCCAAAAGGTGGGCACCGCCGATGTCGCCGTATCACTGCGCTCGGCGGGGACGGCCAGCCGCCCGGGCATGTTCGAGAGCTACCTCAATATTACCGGCATTGATGACGTGCTGGACAAGATAAAGAAGGTATGGTCAAGCGCCTATACGGCGCGGGCTATCGCCTTCCGCCTCAACAAAGGCGTGCCCGTCATGGGCGACGAACTCGGCGTCGCCGTGGCCAAGATGGTAAACGCCCGCTCCTCCGGCATCAGCTTCACCGTGGACCCCCTCAGCGGCGATACCTCACGGGTAATAATCGACGCCAACTGGGGGCTGGGGGTGGGCGTGGTCAGCGGCACCGGGAGCGTGGACAAGTTCGTCGTCGACAAAGAGACCCTGAAGATAGTAGACGCCTCCATCGGTAAGAAGACGAAACAGGTAATAGCCCAAAAAAGCGGGGTGGGCTGGGGCAGGGTGCCGCTTAAAGAACAGGAAGTTCCCTGTCTTAGCAACCAGGAGATAGTAGCCGTTGCCAAACTGGCCATATTGCTTGAGGAGCACCTGGGCCAGCCGCAGGACATAGAGTGGGCTATTGACGCCGATTTACCTCCGAACAAGAATATATCCCCCCTCCAGACCCGCCCGGCCAGGGTGGCCGCCCAGAGAAAAGGCTCGGTTACCGACCGCATGCTCGACCTGATGGTGGATAAGTTCTATAGACCTTGACGATAAAGGCTATTGAAGCCTAGACTTAAATACGGTAGAGGAGAGAATTGGCCAAGCAGAAGCAGACGAAGGCGAAAATCTGGGACGAGGCCCCGGGTTACGACTATATCGCCGAGATCGACCTCCCCGAGATGCACTCGTGGTTCCTCGACGGGACGCACAGCACGCCGCCGTTAACCCCCCTCTACGGATACCAGTGGGTGAAGTTCTGCGGCCACGGCTTGAAGTTCGCCTGCACCGAGCTCAGCATCCCCACCTGCCGGGGCTGGGAGCTACGCTTTTTGAGGGGCGGCATCTACTGCGCCTTTCATATAGTGAGGGACAAGAAGGAAATTGCCCAGCGCGAGGTAAAGTTCCGCCAGGCACTGCGCCCCTGGCTTGAGGACTTCGAGGGGCTGTGGAGCGGTTACCGCCAGGAATTGCTGGGCATCTACGCCAAGCTCAGGGAGCTTGATGTCGATAACGCCACCAACCTCCAGCTTCACCACCACAACTACGACCTGATGCAGGCCTACATGAGGATGTGGGAAATCCACTTCGTCGGGATGTACGCTTCATATAATGCCTGGCTGCTGCTGGAAGCAATGACCAAGGAGCGCTTTGGTTTGAGCGACCAGGACCCCCGGTTCCAGGACATGGTGCGGGGCTTCGATAACAAGATATACCAGATGGACAAGAAGATGTGGCAATTCGGCCAGCTGGCCATCAAGATGGGCCTGGAAGACGTCTTCAAGAAGAACAAGCCCCAGTCCATCCTGGGCAAGCTCCAGCAGTCGGCAAAGGGCCAGGAATGGTTCAAGCAGTTCATGGACTACATGCAAACGGATGATGTCGGCGGCTGGCGGATGAGGCGCTCCGTCGACCTCAACGAGCCTTACTGGCTGGAAGACCCGGCCACGCCCATTGGGCTGGTAAAGGACAACGTGATGCGGGGCTTAAGCTATAACCTGGAAGCCACCCGGGCCGAGATGGCCAAGAAGAGGAAAGCCGCCATCGCCGATTTCCTGAGGCGGGTGCCGGCGGGGGAGAAGGAGCTTTTCCAAGGGCTGATACGGCTTTCGGGCAAGGCCAGCTCCTACAGCGAGGAGCACGACCTCTACTGCGAGCTGATGGTGCAGGCTTTCATGCGCCGCGGCTACCTGGCCATGGGCAGAAGGCTGGCCGAGAAGGGGGCAATCGATAAACCCGATGACATATTCATGCTCAACCCGGATGAGATTGACCGGGTTATTATGGTCCCCGAGGGGCACGACATGCGCTGGCTCACCAGAAGGCGGCGGGCCGCCTGGAAGGAGTGGCACAAAAAACCAAATCCGGCCGTGCTCACCGAGCGCGCCAGCCCGGAAAAGGCGGTAAAGCTGGATTTATTGCCCTCCGGAGACGCTGTGGCCATCAAGACCATCATCGGCGAAATGCCCCAGCCCATGCCCAAGCTGAAGGCGGACTTAAGGGGCATCTGCGGCTGTGCCGGAGAGGCCGAGGGCAAAGCCCGCGTGGTGGTCAGGTACGAGGACCTCAAAAAGGTAAAGGCGGGGGAGATACTGGTCTGCCCCGGCATCAACCCGGCCTGGACGCCGGTCTTCGGCTCAGTCGGCGGCGTAATCACCGATACCGGTGGCACCCTGTGCCACGCCGCCATCATCGGGCGGGAGTACGGCGTGCCCACCATCGTCAACACCCAGAAGGGCACCTCAAAGCTCAAATTAGGACAGCGGGTAAAGATGGACGCCACCAACGGCGCCGTCTACATACTAAAATAAACCGGGAAAGGATAATAGCCAAAAATTGCTACTCAAAGATAAGGTAGCGGTTATCACCGGCTCAACCTCGGGCATCGGCCGGGCCGGCGCCCTTCTGATGGCTAAGGAAGGCGCCAAGGTCGTTATCAGCGGCCGGAACCAGGAGCGGGGGCAGGAAGCGGTGAAGGCGATAAAGAAACAGGGCGGCCAGGCCAGCTTCGTCGCCGCCGATATGCTGGTGGTAGCTGATATCGAGCGTCTGGTTAAAGAAGCGGTGGCTGCTTACGGCCGGCTGGACATCTTCTGGCACAATGCCGGCATCGTCGGGCCCGACAGCGTCAAGGACATCACCGAGGAAACCTATGATAAGATGATGGCAGTCCACCTCAAAGCTGCCGTCTTCGGCGCCAAGTTCGCCGCTGCTGAAATAGTAAAAAGCGGCGGCGGGGCTATTCTATTCACCAGCTCCGTGGCCGGCTTGAAGCAGTCCGGGTTCTCCATGACCTACTCGTTGGCCAAGAGCGGGCTGGTAATGTTGACCCAGAAGCTGGCGGTAGACCTGGCCAAAGACAAGATACGGGTCAATTGCCTCTGCCCGGGAAGGGTGCAGACCGGGATGAGGCCGGATATCTCCCGGGAGCGGGCGCGAGCGCTGGGCATCAGCGCCGAGGAATGGGAAAAGAAGGACAAGCAGCGTATACCCATGGGCAGGTTCGTCACCGAGGAAGAAGTGGCTGAGGCGGCCTTATTCCTGGTCTCTGGCAAGGCTTCGGCCATCACCGGCGTCGCCCTGCCCGTTGACGGCGGTTTTCTGGCTGTATAAATAACAATTTTAAGAGAGGTTAAAATGGGACTATTAGAGAACAAGGTAGCCATCGTCACCGGCGGTGCCCGGGGCCTGGGCAAAGCCTACTCCTTGAGAATGGCTGAAGAAGGAGCCAGGGTGGTGGTAGCCGACATCCTGGAGGAGGACGCCGAGGCAACCGCTAAGGAAATCAAGGCCAAGGGGGGCAAGGCTATAGCCGTGAAAGCCGACGTTACCTCCGAGGCCGAGACCAAGGGCATGGCCGAGAAAAC